>NZ_JAUBRK010000065.1:0-45206 GCF_036701825.1 Microcoleus sp. MOSTC5
ATGTTTGAATGTTTAAATTTGCTCATTACTCATCCCGTTCAATCCAAGGAAAGTAGCCTGACTCACCGACTTCAAGCCCCCGATAAAGAAGCCACGGTCAGATTTACGGTGGATATGTCCGAAACTCTGCACCGTAAACTGTCGATGTTGGCAGCTTGGACGGGGCGCAAGAAAGTGGATATTGTGCGGATGCTGCTGGAGGATGGGTTGAATGAGGTGGAAGGGTAGGGGCGATCGGGCTGTGAGTTCGGACTTGCGCAATCAAAGAACCATTATTCGTACAAATTTAGAGAGAAAATTTAGGATGTCAACAGAGAAACCTTTAGAGATCGATTACTCTCAACAAGATTCAACCTTAACGTTTGCTCCGCGTCCAGTAATTCACTCCAGTCAACAAGCGGGATGGAAAAATATCCATCTTGCACATTATCAACTGCCTGCAATTGACTTCCCTGAAACAACAGGTCTTCAGCACCTCATTTCGCTACCATCATGGAAGCAACCAACGGAAGTTGAGATGGTATTTGATGGAAAGCGTTATCGATGTCAACATGACCAACACGAAAAGGGGCATATTGAAATTTTTCCTGCTCATGTGCCGTTAAAAGTGAGATCGAGTCAGGTAGGGGAAACGACTCACTGCTATCTCGATCCTACATTTCTAGCTCATGCTGCCTACGAGTCTGCAAATCCAGAGCAAATTGAACTGAAGCCGACGCTATCAACGCCCGATCGGTTGGTCTGTCAAATTGTGTTAGCTCTGAAAACGGTATTAGAAACTGATGCAACAAATAGTTGCTTCTATGCGGAGTCAATGGCTACAGCTATGGCAGCACATTTTTTGAGAAACTATTCAACCCGCAAGCACATTCTACCAGAGTATGAAGATGGCTTACCTAAGTACAAACTGAAGCAAGCTCTTGATTACATGAATGTTCATCTCAGTGAGAACCTATCATTAGCCACCCTTGCAGATGAATTGCAGATTAGCCAGTACCATTTCTGTCGATTATTTAAGCAATCAACTGGAACGACTCCTCATGCGTACTTAATTGAGCAGCGAGTAGAGAAATCGAAGCAATTACTGAAGCAGAGAGAAGGCACGATAAATGACATTGCGATCGAGTGTGGTTTTGCTAATCCCAGCCATTTTGCTAAGCATTTTCGCAGATACACAGGCATTTCACCCAAGCAGTTTCGCATGATGTAGCAAGAATATGTTCAATTCGCAAGAAAGTGTTCGACTTGAACTGGCAAAGATGATTAAAGTCGTCTTGTATAAACGGAAATTCCCTGCTTTGGGGGGTTCCCAGTAGTTGTATCTCTTTTGGAGTATAGCTTTGGGCGATTTGATCTTTAAACTTCTGCAGCCAAGTCTTTAAGATTTTCTTAATCTTTGCCTACTAACTCTTGTGAGATAGTAAAATTAAGCAAAAACCAGGCTACATAAAAGTTTCCAAGATTTGTAGTTATGTAAAAGATTTTCCCCTACTGGAAAGTCTCACCCCATATTGGTTTGGACCGAAACGATCGCGATCGGGCGGGCAAAGTTCCGTATAAATTTACCTGAATTCAGTGCATCTGATTTCATGCTGGATTTCTGTTTTGAATGATGTGAGCTGTAGAACCGTCAAAGTCAGAACACAAATTAGGCGCTGCTGCTGCCGTTCTGGCTTGCCAAAACGCACGGTAAAAAAACCTTTTTTAGGGGATGTTCAATCGAAATAAGAGTGCACGGTTACTACTAATTGTTAAATAACACAAGGCTCGATAGAAGTAAGAAATTATGTCTAACAAAGCTTTTCTGCGAAACTTCTTTAGTCTGGTATCGCGATTTCTGGTGCGATCGCCTCGATCGGTAAGCCAGCCTCTGCTGCACCAACTACTTTTCAATGTATTGCGAATGGTAGCGGGTATGCCACCATTGCTGTCGCTGATGGCAAGAAGACGAAGCCTTTAATCGCGTACAATAATCCGGTCTTTTCTGGAAGTGATTTTACTCCTCAACAACGGCGCTGCCAAGAAATTTAAGGAGGCTAACTTCGCCTAAACAATTGCACATGATGTAGCAAGAATACGTTCAGACCGTAATAATATGTTCGCCTTAAACTGGCGAAACTGATTAAAGTGATTATGGCTGTATCTAACTTTTTTTTCGACCGATTGCGGATTTTGTACAACTTGCAAAGTAACTAGGACTGACGCGCGGATAGCCATAAATCGGTTTTTTACGAAAAGTTTTCGCACTTACCCACAAAATCGGTAAAAAAACTAAGGTGATTTGGCATAAATGCATAAGTCCTGCTAAGGCAAATGTTCGGCGCAATCTAGTTGCAGCGAGCAGTTACGATTTGCTCCGCTTTCCCTCAACTACATTTTGACTTTTTACCCTACCAAATTACCCCTAAAATATGATGAATAATACTTATTCTGTCAGCAACAATCTTCTGGTAAAGGCTAACTCAATAATTGAACAAAACCTGTTCTTGACGTTGGAACAAGCTGTTTTACGAGCGCAGGAGCAATTGCAAGTTTTCGCCAGCGATTCAGAATTTGGTCAGAAGATAGAACTGGCATTTGGATCAAGAGTAAATGCTGAAGAGTTGAGAAAAGCTTGGCAAGCAGGAGACTTCAGTCAACTGCCTCACATTGAAATTCGTTCAGCTAAAGAAATTAATGGAGCTAGGGGAGCTTTTGCTGGGGCAAATAACACTATTTATTTATCGCAAGAGTTAATAGTTGAAAATAGTAATAACGTTAATGCTGTTATCGACGTTCTCTTAGAAGAAATTGGGCATTTTGTAGATTGGCAAATAAATGTTTCAGATACTCTTGGTGATGAAGGTGCGATTTTTTCGGCACTGGTTCGGGGCGAGGTGCTTGATGAAGCAGAGTTACAGGTACTAAAAGCAGAGGATGATACAGCCACCATCATCTTAGGCGGGCAAGTTATTGAAATTGAGCAAGCTCTCTTCAAGGATGAACCAAATGTCTCTTCTACAGCTGAGGATGACCAAATTTATGGTAGTAGCGGGGATGATAAGCTGTTTGGTAACGGAGGTAATAACTACATTAGTGGTGGTGCAGGCAATGATGAGTTAGGGGGTAGTTCGGATAACGATACTATAGATGGGGGTGCAGGCAATGACACTCTTTTTGGTTTTGCTGCAGATATTTTAAGGGGTGGTGCGGATAACGATACCTACCTCATCGCTCTTCGTAATGATGCTTCAGATTTTTATACGGGTGATTCAGGCGAGAAAATTCAAATTGAAGATGTGGAAGGAGTGGCAGATTCTCTGAAGATAGGTTCTCTCGGTCCCGGAATCTATTATCAGCTTGAAGATGAAGTAAAGCTCTCAAAAACTTTAGTAGAAGGTTCTATTGGAGTCCAGCAAGAGGGTACTTCACTGATAGTAGATATAAACAAAGATGGTGTGGCAAATCGAACCGACGATTTAGAAATTCTAAGTTTCTACAAAAAAAACATAGATGAGAAAGGTTTAGTTTTTTACACACCGGGCTCTGGTTATATTGAAAAAATGAATTTTTCTGATGAGCCTAACCCATCAAATGAGCCTAACCTATCAGATGAGCCTAACCTATCAGATGAGCCTAACCTATCAGATGAGCCTAACCTATCAGTTGTCATTACTGAATCTTCAGATCCAGTAACAATCGGAGACAATCTAACCTATACCCTTACTGTTACCAACAATGGTGTGGGCAATGCTACAGAAGTTGCTTTGACTCAAACTCTTCACAATGTGACTCTTGTTAGCACTAGCCTACCCTATGTCGAAAATAAGGATGGAGATCTAACATTCGACCTAGGTAATCTGACCAAAGGAGAGACTAAAACAGTTGATATCAAGGTTACTCCCAATCAAGCTGGAGGAATCAGCAATACTGCTACGGTGAAGGCAAAAGAGATTGATTCTAACAAGAACAATAATACAGTCACTGAAATCACTAGCGTCCAAGATATAAATTCTGATTTATCAGTCACGATTACTGAATCTTCAGCTCCAGTAACAATCGGAGAGGATCTAAGTTATACCCTTACTGTTACCAACAACGGTGTGGGCAATGCCACAGAAGTTGCTTTGACTCAAACTCTTGAAAATGTGACTCTTGTTAGCACTAAGCCACCCTATGTCGAAAATAATGATGGAGTTCTAAAATTCGACCTAGGTAATCTGGCGAAAGGAGAGAATAAGATAGTTGAGGTCATTGTTACTCCCAATCAAGTTGGAGAAATCAGCACTACTGCTAATGTGAGTGCAAAACAGAACGATCTCGACAAAAGTAATAATAAATCTACGCAAACTACAAAAGTCCAAGATATTATCCTAGATCCATTACAGGTAATCGGTGACTTTGAATTTAACAAAGCGACCAAAAGCTATAAAGCAAGCGGTGAAATCCAAATCGGACTCAAAGGTCAGCCGTTTAAGCCTTTGGTTACTCTCCAAGGGTCAATGACTTATGACCACAAAACCATTCAGACCAATGGGATAGTTGCACCCTCTATCGGTGGTGTAACAGCGCCATTATTTAGTGGTAAATTTACTGTCAATGTTGGAACAGCGGCCACATCATTACTTACAGAACTTACAGATCAGGCTCTAAATCTGCCAGACGAATTTAAACTAGGTGGATTAGATACCAGTTTTCGTAAATTATCTTTCGCTCAAGACGAAATTCAACTACAAGGCACAATCACACTACCCGTTTCTTTGGGAAATACTGTAGTAGACATAACAGGCGACAATAAGCTCATCATTAACAGCACTAATGGTGTGAGCTTAACAGGCGCGAATCTTTCTATACCAAAAGTAGATTTTAGCTTAGCTGGAGTTCCAATCAAAGCAGAGAATTTTTCTTTACAGTATTCCAAACAGCCCAAAGAACTATTTAAACTCCAAGGGCAAGTTACTCTCCCGTCACTCTCCAAATTTACAACAGATATTTCTGCCAATTTTGCTGACCCCAACTACATTCAGTTTGATGCAGATGGAAAATTAGATGCAGTCGGTTCTCTTGAGATCGGAAGCATCCCGCTAGGTGGCCCTTGGTCTGTTAAAGATGTCAAACTCGATTTTGATACTGTTAATAATAATGTTTCTGGGGCAGGAACCTTTGTCCTACCAACCGGGATCGAAGTAGGCGGAGAAATAGCTTTTTCTAAGGGTGAGTTAAACACCTTCTCTCTTAACGCTCCAAATCTAAACACACCCATTGGTATTCCTGGTGTTTATCTCCAGAAGATTGCAGGAAAGGTAAACCATATCGCCAAGTCCGATCCCAATCCGATTTTATTTGGGGGAAGTGCTGGGGTAACTGCTGGGCCTAAGCTAATCGATGTCTCCTTACCCAAGTGGGCAGGCGGTGGTAGTTTTCCTGGTTCGCTGGTTGAACTCGATGTCACAGGCTCTATTAATGAGCAACGTCTTAAGGGAGACGGCAAGATTGCTATAGCTGGTGGATTGATTACAGGTACTGGCAACGCTGAAGTTAATTGGACTAAAAAATCCCTTAACGGGCGTGTAACTTTTAGTGCTTTGGCTGGCTTGATTACTGCGAACGCAGGGTTCACAACGAATTCCAACCTGGACTTAAAAATGGCTGCCAATGCCAGCCTTAAACTACCTGATATTGCTCCATTTTCAACTTTTGGTCTTAGTGGGAAAGAGCTTGTGTCAGGCGGCTTTTCATTGGACTATAGCAACGACAACTCAGGTGCCAATGACTTTATTAAGGGTTGGGGTACCCTATCAATACCTAGACTATTCTTTGATGATGCAAAGGTTACGGTTGGTGTAAAAGTTGGGTTTAATAATACGTGGGAGCTTATTGGTGCTGAAGAAGTTGAATCAATTAAGCAATCTATCCAAGGTCAAGGGTCTATATTCCCCGGATTCAACTTTGATAGCAGTAATATTCCATTACTAGACAATATCACTCTTCACCAGACAGTAGCGCAAGCTCTACAAATTGCCCAAAACAAACTCAGGAATTTTGCCACGGCTCCAGATTTCAGCAGCAAGATGAATATAGCCTTTGGTAATACCTGGGATACCAAGCAAGCGAACTTGTTAACTCAAGCTTGGTCAGTGGGAGATTTTAGCGCCCTTCCACCGATTGAAATTCACCCAAAAAACATCATTAGTAACGCTAATGCTGCTTTTGCAGATTCAACCAAAACTGTTTACATATCCCAGGAATACTTAAGTCAAAACGTTAATAACCTGGATGCAGTTGCTAGCGTGCTGCTAGAAGAAATTGGTCACTCAGTAGATGCTCAGGTAAATGTTTTAGACTCACCTGGAGATGAAGGTGCTATTTTCTCAGCGCTGGTAAACGGCGAAACTCTTACTGATTCCCAGCTAGAGCAGTTCAAAGCAGAGGACGATGCAATCCTTATCAACTTAAATGATAAAGATACTCTACTCAACCTCAATTCCTCCCAAGAAGACACCTTCCGCGTCGGTGCTGGAAAACCTTGGCTGGCTATAGCTGTTAATTGGGAAAATGCTGCCAGCAGCGTACCGATTCAGTTACAAGCACCCGATGGCACTGTTTATACCGAAGCTGACATAGCCAACAATGCCAATATCAGCATTCTCAGTGACCTTAGCACCTCAACCCGTAAGGTGATCCGCATTGCCAATCCCACCTCTGGCGACTGGACGATTAAACTAACCGATACCGCAAATCTGGGCGATGTCAAATTTGCTACTTTAGCTGGAACTAATGCACCCACGATCGAGATAACTGGGTTTACCCAGGACATTGCCAACGAAAATGTCACCCTTAACTACAAAGCATTTGATGTAGACTCAGATGCCAAAATCAGCTTATTCTATGACACAGATGGCGAAGGTTTCGATGGCATACTGCTGGCTGATAATTTAATTGAGAAAGACGGGGCTGGGAGTTACGTCTGGAATACCAAAGACGTACCGATCGACAATTACCACATCTATGCGATCGCTATGGATGAAAATAGCGCCCCTGTTTTTGCCTATTCTCCGGGATCTTTTCGAGGCGGGAACACTAATCTCCCATCCGGCGATAGCGGTGGTGGTAATCCTCCTTTTACACCCCCAACTCCGACTCCAGAACCAGCCCCAACCCCAACCCTTGACGAAAGCAACAGGAGTGACACCCTAATTGGCACTGACAGTAACGACCTCATCATCGGTCGTCAAGGTGATGAGGTCTTAATCGGTAAGTTGGGAAATGACAGTCTTTTTGGGGGAGTGGGTAATGACTTACTCTATGGCAATCAAGGCGAAGACATTCTCAACGGGAATCATGGTAACGATACCGTGTACGGTGCCGAAGGCAACGATATTGTCCGCGGTGGCAAAAACAATGACCTGATTTTGGGAAACTTGGGAGATGATAACCTTTTCGGCAATCCGGGCAATGACACATTAATTGGCGGTCAAGGCAATGATTCTCTTATCGGTGGTGCTGGTAACGATTTGTTTGTTCTGGATTCTGCTACCGGAGTAGACGCGATCGCTGACTTCCGAGTAGGTCAAGATCGACTGGGATTGTCCGGTGGTTTGAGGTTTGAGCAGTTAGATATCGCTCAAGGTACTGGCATCTCATCACGAGATACCTTCGTCCGCATCGCTGCTAATCAAGAATTACTGGCAATTCTGTCTTATGTGCCAGCTAGTTCTCTTACGGATGCTGCATTTACCTTTGTTGGAACATAAATAGCGTTGACTGATACCAAACTCGGGTTACTTACCCCCTTTATAATGGCGAAAAAAGACTTCACTTCTCCCAGAGTTGTAGTTTGAAAACACGCCCGCTCGCTCGGGAGATCAACAATATCTCTCGATCGAGCGCTCGACCTCACGCTTTCCACATCGATCGCAACAAAGCACAGAAGCGAAAAAAGTGAGTGAAATCCCAGCTAAAAAACCGAAAAAAAGGCACTCTTTTAGGTTAAGCTAAAAAAACGCTGAAGTCGGGCAAAACGATAAGGTATGAGGGTCACGCTCGCCTGTATTTTTCATCCTTCGGGCGATCGCTCAATACAAGCAAACCTCTAATTCGCCTCCAACCGCCGCGTTAAGAAATCCCCGCCTACCGATGCAACAATGCAGTAAGTATGCAAAACTTTGGAGCGTCGGGTAGGGTATACACCAAGGATGAAAATAGAGGGACACGGACAAGCCAAGATACTTAGCCAACAGGAAATCGAACTGTCAAGCAGTGGCAAGGTGCAACCGTGGCAGCCGTGGCAGTGCCAGACGTATCAAAGCAAAAAGGGAATTAAAGCAGAGGTAGAAGTGGATTTTTATGCGAGACGCTGTAGGATGGATCGAAACGCGATCGCAACTCCCTCTTGATTCCGCTGCATCTACGGCTTGTTTGACTGCAATACCAAACCCGAAGGAAACTTGATGAAAATTAATCACAAGGTATCCAAAGCCTTGGCTGCTGCTTTTTTAGCTTTATCGACTGTCTCGCTCGCGAAGAATAGCTGGGCAACTCCAGGTCGCACTGATGCCAACGGATGTCATACCAGTCGCACAAGCGGATACCATTGTCACAATTCAGGTTCTGGGTCGGGTTCTTCAGGTTCTGGGTCAGGTTCTTCCGGTTCAGGGTCGAGTTCACCCAGTGGCGGTGGTTCGGAAGGCGTTTGTCTGACGTTCAACGATTGCATGAGTCGCGGGGAAACGCAACTTAAGTCGAATCCCGCCCAAGCGCTCAATTATTTTCAGCAAGCCTTACTCCTCAAACCAAAAGATATCAAAGCATTTACCCAGATTAACGTTGTTGAGCCTTACGTGATGGCGATACCCGGTACTTGTCCAGATTTCAAAACCTGCATGAATTTGGGATACGCAGGAATGAAACAGAAAGACTATCAAACCGCGTTAGTTAATTTCAAGCGAGCCTTAGCTTTTGATTTAGGAAACAAGTACGCCGTTGAAGCGATTGGTAATGTTTCTCGCTATATCCAACAATCGCGCAATTGATATAAACCCTTTAAACCCGCTGCACTGTGACTGTGGCGGGTTTCTGCATTCACCAGCTTTTTAGAAACATCAACCATTTACATCTCAACACTTTAAACAAAAAGCTAGCCACACCCTGCGATCGCTCCGACAGTGCCAGTCCTCACCATCCAATCACCCCAAAACCCCGTCTAATCCCGTCTAGAGTGCATTTTTGGAGCCGTGCCAGATACGCAAGGCACTGAGGCGATCAATACCGGACGATCGACGCTTTAATTTGGTTTAGGTTGATTTTTCTTGACTTATTCTGATTTTCTTGGTTTAGGTTGATTCTTCAGTTTCCTGCCGCCAAAAGCGATCGCCATTCTTGTCCGAGTGATATGTCAAGTCAAGTTGCTTCTCATCTGCGAAATAGCTCGATTCAATCCTTCACTGTGAATCCAGCCTACGAAGCCACCGTAAATCATTTTGCCATCGGGATCTGCTAAAAAAATGTGGTCAACGCCGAGGGGGTTTTTCCAAGCCCTAACCGCTGTTCCATCCCTAAGTCTCATAATCGGATTGGAACTGTTAAAATCCCTGTGGTGTGCTGGTGTCATTCCTGGGACAGCTTCTAAAATGGTGCGAGCTTCCCTGGTAACATCTGAAATGTTTGCAGCGCTGGCTGCTGAACAGCCACATCCATCTATTACAGTTTGCTTGAGCCTTTCTTTGATATCGCCATCAAACAGGGATAATTGCTCAATCTCCTCTAAAAGTTTCCCGTGTGGCTCAGATAAGCGTCTTTGGCAATAAATTGCTGTCAGCAAGTCCTCTAACCCTACTTTTGTCAGAGCATCTGCAATCAATCCCGTCAAACCTAGTACGGCTATGCCTCCGAGCATTCCTGCCGGGCCACCTAGAAATGCTAAAGCTGCTGTGATTGCAGCCGCTCCTGTTAAACCTGTCGCAGCCATCGTTACTACCAGGATGATACCTGGTAAACCCAAAGCAGCTACTTTCTTGATGACTTCATCCATTTTACAAACCTTCGCTGTTGCTTTCTTTCCTCTACCAACCAGTTGCCAGCACGAAAAACCTGTTAGCGCAACAAGTTATTTATTATATTCTGACGTTGCTGTAACAGTTTCGAGTCGTAGATGGGGAAATTAGATTTTCCTGACCTAGTTGCAACGATCGCAGATTCTCTAGCCTCATCGTTTAACTGCCGTCAACGAGTGAAAACAGAAAACCCGGGAATGCCATCAAATAGGCTATCCGGGCTTTTCCATTTAATTATAGTTTCCCAGCGAATGGGGAGTAGTTTCCCTAGCGAGTGAAGAGTTCTATTATCGTGACACTTTTCATTGGGAGTATAAGTTTCCATTCAATTAGTTTCCTCAGCGAGTCAGAAATGTTTAACGTTAATTTCCGTGGCTGCGATCGGTTGTTTCCATTCAACCAGGTTTAAAAGATTTAGGTTTGCAGAATTCTGAGATTGTCAAAACAGCGGACGATTGGGTTTTTGTGACTCCATAATAAGCGATCGTGTCTGCCCCAATTCTCGTAGGGGAGAGTTTCACCAACAATATAATAAACCTGCCACCTAACGACTGAAAATAGTTAGATTTTGCCCCAAGTATGGGGCTTTTTTTGTGCTTGTTAATTCTTCACAATTCGGATTAATTGCAGAAATTTGAGTTGTAAAAGTTTGTCTTTGAAGTTTTCCCGATGTTGAAAACTTAGAGCTTTTGGCACTACAGAAGGCTCTGATTTTTGATTTCTGTTTGCGGTGTCGTGTGAAGTCGAAGCCTCCTTCGATTCCGCATTAATAGAAGACTTCGACACACTTTGTCTTAGTTATGTATTTCTAGCAAGTGACAAGTTAAATTTGCTAGACAGTGCCGTCACCCTTCGGCTGGGGAATAGGACGATGCCTTAAGGACGTTTACTCTATGCGGTAGAGGCGTTTCCCAAAAGGCATCCCCCCAAAATTAGATTATTAGAAATCTAGTCTTTTGTCAACAGCTATTTATGGTTGCCCTTAAACTGTCGCATTAATAGAAGACTTCCACTAATTTTGTTTTAGCGTTTCCATTCAATTAGTTTCCCCAGCGAGTGGGGACTTCCAAGAAATTTTCCCTCAGCTCAAAATTGATTAGTTTCCATTCAATTAGTTTGCCCAGCGAGTGGGGAGACGCTGGTCACGGTGTTGCGACCGATCGTAACGTCCAAACGTTTCCATTCAATTAGTTTGCCCAGCGAGTGGGGAGATTAAAAACATGGAATCTTTGGTAATTGCAGTTTTGTTTCCATTCAATTAGTTTCCCCAGCGAGTGGGGACAATATTGGGATTTTGATTTTGACTGTTCCGGTCAAATGCCACCCAAGTTTCCATTCAATTAGTTTCCCCAGCGAGTGGGGACAAGAAATCATCAAATATACCCTTCAAGGTTTTTTACGTTTCCATTCAATTAGTTTCCCCAGCGAGTGGGGAGGAGATGCCTCCAGCGCCTATCACAGGAATCGAAATGATTCCGTTTCCATTCACTTAGTTTCCCCAGCGAGTGGGGACTTGCGTTGTAATTCCCGTTTACAAAATAAATCTATGGTTTCCATTCAATTAGTTTCCCCAGCGAGTGGGGAGCTAGCGACTAACGGCTGGGTTAGCACCGAACAAAAGGGGTTTCCATTCAAGTAGTTTCCCCAGCGAGTGGGGAGAAACAAACCTTTAGGAAAAACTAAGATTCAAATCATTCTGTTTCCATTCAAGTAGTTTCCCCAGCGAGTGGGGAGTCTTTCTTTAGCCCAAATCGGGTTTGGACAGAATCCTACAAAAGTTTCCATTCAAGTAGTTTCCCCAGCGAGTGGGGAGAAACATCGAGTTCGCCACATGGGACTCCGCAACTAAGAAGTTTCCATTCAAGTAGTTTCCCCAGCGAGTGGGGAGTGAACCCGTCCATAACTGGTCCCTGGGTATCCGCAAGTTTCCATTCAAGTAGTTTCCCCAGCGAGTGGGGAGAATTCCCGACAGTTTAACCGCTTCTTGTGGTGAAAAAGTGTTTCCATTCAAGTAGTTTCCCCAGCGAGTGGGGAGGCTCTGCAGCTGCTCAACGAGGAGATGGGACCGGTACCGTTTCCATTCAAGTAGTTTCCCCAGCGAGTGGGGAGTCCTTACTCTTTACTTACCGTATGGGTAGAAGAAATGTTTCCATTCAAGTAGTTTCCCCAGCGAGTGGGGAGTCCCTTATCTTGGCGCCTGCTTTCGTGCTAAGCGTAGTGTTTCCATTCAAGTAGTTTCCCCAGCGAGTGGGGAGTTACGTACACAGCTGACCCAGCTCCCATTTCACAGCGTTTCCATTCAAGTAGTTTCCCCAGCGAGTGGGGAGCGTTCGCCGCAGAGACTATACCCTGAGCGGGATTCAGCCGTCAAATCGACGCACCGCTAAAATATAGCACAGGTAAATGATAAAAAGCACCGAACTATAAGCCTCAAACCCAATTCCTGCAAAGCATCGACGCACCTCAACCAAATCATAAGGGTTACACAAACCAAGCGAGGTGCATCGATATGGGCTAGATTAGCCTCCTAAAGTCAATAGTGTTGTCCCGTCCAAGACTTGAACCCCTACAATCATCAGGATATTAACTCATTCTCATATAGCGCTGGAAAATAAATGTGCCGCTACTAAACCTACTGCGTTATCACTTTTGCTGACTTCACCGATATTGTCTGCAAACGGACGCTGTACTTTGACGTGAGAGTGTTACTTACACGGGATTAAAGCATTCTTAGCAATGATGTGGTGTTTAAGTCCCGTTAGCTGTATCGATCGGCTAAATCTCTCGCCGCTTGTCGGTGTTTTTCTACCAAACTCGGCGGGGAAAGCACTTGTACGTTTTCCATATGTTTGTTCACCCAGAGGCTGAATTCGTTGAGGGAGCGATCGGGCAAATCGATCTGATAATCCACATAAAGCACTTTGCCAAAACTATCCCTCGGCCCTTCCTTAATCTTTTGTCGCGGATGCCGCCGATCGCCCTCTAGAATAAATCCAACTACCTTCTCAAAAAACCGCACCTTCACTTTTTGCAACTTCAGCGTACCCTGCAATTCAGCCTTCTGTTGCTCTGGCTTGCCCAAGAACAGCCCCCAACCATTTTTTAACAATTTGTGAGCTATTTTCAGACTTTGTTGCTGTGGGGCTAAACCACGCGCTTCTACATCGAGAATTTTGCAGTGGTCGGTAAAGCGATTTACCCGTTCTACAGTCAAGTGTCCGTTTTCGTAATTTTCGCAAATCAGATACCAGGCGATGTCGTGATAAATCAGTTGCAGAGGCCAGATTTGCCGAAAACCGAGATGGCTTTTACCGTAATAATTGCTTTGGCGGAAAAGTTCGATCGCCTGACCCCGAACAATTGCTGTTTCTACGATGTCTAGTTTGTGAAATAGGGTATTGCGATATTCTTGGCGATCGAGCATTTCCACAGGGTCAGTGTAAATAATCGCACGATTTAGTTGTTCGCGAACGGGATAGAATAATTTACCTTGGAGTTCGATATCTAATCCGCGCAACCGTTTAGTGAGTTTTTCACAAATTTGGCGGGCTTGGGGATTTCCTTGATATTTGGCTTGAGAGGCTATTGCTTGAAACGCGAATAGTAGTTCGTCTCGATTCATTGCACCGGTGCCGAGATAATATCCGAAGCGATACATTCGTTTGTCAAGGATTCCGTAGTGGCGCAAAGTTTCTAAATCTTTGCGGATGGTAGGAGTTGCGGGATAGTTTTCTGGAAACTCGATGCTGCCCGACTCGGCAACTTTCTGTAATTGAGATTGAACTTCTAGCAAAGCGTCGTGATATTTACTGTCGGAGGTTTCGGTGTCAGAGTGTCCGATGCCCGGATGGTTTACCAATGTGGCGATGAGGATCATGATGCGATCGAACGTTAGTTTGTCGGCATAGGGATGAGGGGTTGGTTTTTTTGCCATGATGGGGGTAAAGTCGGTAAAAGTCAAGGAAAAGACAATATTGACACAAAAATATAGAAAAACCTCAAAGCCCTTATTTAGAGAGCTGTAGGTTTTCCAAGAGATTTAATAAATATTGTAAATTGCGAGACTCGAAGCTGGCTCGGCTGATATATTGAGTTGAGTAGAACTTAAGCAGTTAGCAACTGGGGACTACCAGCAGCATTCAGGTGGGCATTGCCCGCCTTAAAATTGAATTTATGTCTGCATACACTGCGATCACCTTTGCCCCGGTTCAAGGCTTTATTGAGAAATCCCGCAAACTCCGAGATTTGTATGGGGCCTCGCTGATTTTATCTTTTTTGAGTT
This sequence comes from Microcoleus sp. MOSTC5, assembly GCF_036701825.1. Lineage (NCBI taxonomy): Bacteria > Bacillati > Cyanobacteriota > Cyanophyceae > Oscillatoriales > Microcoleaceae > Microcoleus > Microcoleus sp. MOSTC5. The sequence goes on from NZ_JAUBRK010000065.1 coordinate 14,314, forward strand.
CTAAGCTCGTACAAAAAGCAGATGCTTTAGGACTTAAGGTAATTTCTCCTGGATTGCCTCATATACCAGAAGGAATGCCAAACCGAATTCTAATTAAAGGGAAATTTGAGCGCAATGATGTCCAAAATACTCTCTTAAAAGAATGGCAAAAGATTTTGCAAATTTCCCGAGTCTGGATAGAAGACAACCTCGGTATCCCCAAAGATCAATATTACTGGTCACAAACAGAAGATACAAAAGGCAGACAAAAAGGAGAGTGGGAACGATGGGGAAGCTATACCTGGGAAGTTTTTTGGGGATACGGTGAATCTGAAAAAGAAGCCATCAAAAAGGCAATGGATGACTTGGAGACTCGCAAGCTAAAGCGAGATTGGACAGCTATCAACTGGATTGGTGAAAGTTCAAGTTTGACGGGAACGGATGCGATCGCATGGCATGAACTAGGTAAAGAGTCAAAAGAACCAGGGCGAAAGCTCACAAAACAGGAACAGGAGTCACAAGAACTTTTTTATCGCCGATTGTCTTGGCTGCTGGACAACCCAGATGACAGAATTGGGAAACCAAGTCTCTCGCTAAAAGACTTGAGAGACTATGAGAAACCTAAACCGGAGAATATTGGGAAATATATTGCTGTCAACGAACGTCTGAGTATTCCCGAATTGGTCAAGCGTTTAGTCACCTATGACAAAATCGCTGATACTATCGGGATGCAGAAACTCAAAAAACAAGCAGATGACCCAGAGTTCAAAGATATCCACCGTGAAGCTGGATACTGGACAGGCTGGTTTATGGGCGATGGCGACAAGGTTGGAGATAAGCTTCAAGAACTTGCTACGCGCCCTGAAAATGATGGAAACAAGCAAGAACATGACCTCAAAAACTTCAGTGAGCTAATGAGAGAGTGGGGAAAAGGTTTCCAGTATAAAAAAGATTTATTTCCTCAAGGTAAAGGTCGTGTCATCTATGCTGGTGGCGATGACTTTCTCGGAGTGCTTTACAGTGAGGAGATGAAAAAGCCAGAAAAACCTGAAAAAGTTAAACCAATAGAGGCTTTAAATTGGTTGTTAACTCTAGAAGACCACTGGAAAGAGCATCAAAACACAATTAAGCAGAAATTGAATCTTGATTTTACCTATAGTGTAGGTTTTGTTTTGGCGGGGCATCAGGTGCCACAGCGAGATATTTTGCAACACTGTCGGGAAGCCGAAAAACGGGCAAAAAGTTTGGGACGTGATCGGCTTACGATTCGAGTAGTTTTTAACAGCGGTCAATTTGTGGAGTGGACTTGCCCTTGGGATTATTTAGATATCTTAAAAAAATACCGCGATCGCGATGGTAATACAGGAAATCAAGCCAACTGGAATCACATCTACAACGATTGGGCAGAACTGAAGTCGCGTCATGCAATTCGGCTCAGTGAAACCGAAAAACTGAAAGTTAATGACTATCTCGCCATTGAATTTCTCGATTACTACTTCGACGACGCAGGTAAAAAGATTCGTCATAAACATCCACATGATAAGCGTTGGGAGTATATTGCAGGAAATAACAAACCTCTTGCAGTGGTGCAATGGATTGATGACCTAATTCAAGTGGGATGGCAGCTATGTTCCAACACCTAATTACTGTTTCACCTTTGGGATTGATGTATGGTAGTGCCGGAGCATTTTTATCACCGGAGAACTTAGTAGGGCGATCCGGTGCGAAATTTCCTCCTGATGCGGCAACTTTATCAGGATTATTTTTCAGCACCAATCACGTAACAAAAGAAAGTATCACCGAGCATAATGAATTAGCTCAAAAATTATATGTGGCAGGCCCATTTTGGGCTGAGAAGAACACGCCTGAAACATTTTATGTCCCGATACCCAGACATCGAATCATTTCAATTGAAAAACAAGATGATGACGAATGGTTTCTGGATGATAAGCAATGCTGGCAAAGGAATTCAGAACCCAAGAAGAAAGATATTGAGCCAGACTGTTTTTGGCAAAGTATTGATTCTTGGAAGCGAAAAACTCGCCCGATCCGTACAAATAAAGAAGCCAAAAAAGTTCCTTGGGAGTATGTCTCATTTCTTCATCCCAAAATGAAAGATGATGAGCGTCATGTAATGGATCGAGACGGTTTGTTCCTGGAGAATGCTGTTCAAATGGACGAAGACTATTGTTTAGTCTATTTATCTACCCACGCACTACCAGATGGTTGGTATCGCTTTGGTGGAGAAGGACACACAGTGGAGATTGCTAGTCATCCCCTCACACTAGATAGCACTATCAATCAATTGCTTCGCCCAGACAACCAAATTAAACGTGCTTGTGCGCTGATTACTCCTGGGGTTTGGGGTTCTAATAAATTGTCCTACCGCTATCCTAAACATCCTGAGTTTCCCAGGTGTGGATTGAAAATGCTGACAGATAAAGCAGTACCCTATCGCTATCGCATGGGCAACCGGAAAACTGAGGCGGGACGGCAAGGGCAAGGAGGACAGTTGGGGAGAGGGCGATATGCAGTTCCGGTAGGTAGTGTGTATGTGTTCAAAAAAGAGTTAAATAAAACTTGGTGGGAGTTTCCAGATGATTGGTTCCCAGAAGCAAGGTTGCTGGAAAAAGAAGGATTGTCAACCAAAAAATCCTTGTTAAAGAAAGTTGGTTGTGGGTTGTGTTTACCAGTTGAAATTCAAGGAGTAGTGTAATGTATCAAAAAGGCTATGGCATTATTGACACTTTGGCTCCATTGCACGTAGGTGCTACAGCCGGAGAGGAAAGCGGTAATTTGAATCTAATTTTTCGCGATCAATTTACTCGGACAGGCATCATTCCTGGTAGCTCACTGCGTGGTCGCTTTCGCTCTGAGATGCGCCCCAAGCGTCAATCATGGTTGGAGAAAACACTGGCAGATAGGAATATAGATATTCCCGAGGCATCGGAACGAGAAATTGTCGAAGTTCTGGATAATGGCAAGGAAAATCGCATATCTCGACTCAATTGGTTGGATAAAAAAGCTAAAGAATTAAATGTTGAACCTCCAAAAGAAATTGACGAAAACTTTTGGTACGGGACTTCAGCCGATTCGGAACTTTCAGATTCGACAACTGAAGCGATCGTCAAATTTGAGTATGCTTCGGTGTTATGGATACCTGTCTTTTGTCCAGGACAGCCGATTGTCTGGGTTAGCAGTCCTAAGCTTCTGAAACGCTATCAACGCATAGCTGGAGAATTCGTGACACTCAAGGATGGGACAAAGCTTAAAGACATCAAGCCATCTTTTATTGAGAATCTCAAATATACAGGTTCTCAAACTGTAAAAACTTTACCCGTTGAAGGTAAAAAGAAGCTGTTCTTCAATTTTGGCTTTCTGGAATTAACAAAAGGCAAAACTGACCTGTCTGCGTGGTTTCCGCTGGGTGAAGAATTACCAGCCGTAGTAGTTGCAGATGATGAAATTAGCATGATTCACGATATGGCGCTTTATCGTCAGAGTCGAGTGCGGTTGAAAGACGACGAAAAGCGTGTCGATGCTGGTGGTTTTTTCAATACAGAAGCCTTACCTGAAGGCACGATTATGGTTTTTCCCGTTGCTATCCGCAATACCGCAACGAAATCTTGGCAACCATTTAATAATGACACCGAAAGCAGTGAAATATATCTGGGCGGCTTGGAGTCGATCGGCTTTGGCAATTGTAAAATAACACTGAAGAATATTGCATCTAAGAAAATTGAACAGCAGGAGATAAAAGCATGAGTTTGAAACCCTATGAAATCGATCGCCTTGCCCACGATTTAGTGCTGAAGTTCCGAGATAAAAAGGATAAAAAAAATAACGATATATTGGGCGAAAGTCATAAAATGCGCATGGCGACTGCCTATGGGCTAGAAAGATTTTGGGGAGAACATCTGCGTCTGCAGCGAGAAAGCCAGGATAAAGCCGATTTCTGGAAAGAAACCTGGACAACTTTCTGCAAAATTATGAAAGACGCAGGTATTACTATTCCCAACGATCCAGTTAATGTCAACGATGCTAATTCTACTACTGCTATTAAAGCAATGGCAAACAAACTTTGGACTTTCGGTATACCCGAGAAGGGGGTTAATCCAAACGAGCCTACTGCTGTTCAACCAACGATAGATGAACTCTCAGAGGATGAGATTGAGCAATACAATAATCAACGCAAAATTGCACTGTCAGTGCTTACAGAACTTTGTGACAGTATGGTTTGGTGGACTCAACGTTACAAAAAACCTAGAAATCTAAAGGATAAAAAATAGATGTCTGACCATAACGATGTTCCATTAATGTTTCAAGCTCAAATAGCTGGGCGATCGCAAATTCAGAAACTAGAAAATTTAAAAAAAACGAGGCGACCACAACAACAAGCCTATGATTGGGTAGACCAATGGGAGAAAGCTTGTGATGCTAATAATGTACCAACTTTTGACAAATATACTCAGACAATAGAATACACTTTCACTTGGCGAATGGTAACAAACAGCGGACAGGATGGGGGAGTAATTCGTCCAGTTATTGGAGAAAGAGGATGGGCTTATTTCCCTGGTTCCAGTATGAAAGGATCTTTCCGCAGGGCTTGCACATCTCCAGCAGAAAAGTTGAGGTACTGTGGCAGCCAACATCAGGATGCTGAACTGCATCCTGGGATTCTCCGATTTCATGGTGGCTATCCTAAAACTGCTGAATGGTTGAATAGTTCCCTGGTAGATGTAGTTCACCCCCAAGAAGATTGGCAGGTTAAGGATGGATCGAGTCATAGGGCCTTAGTTCAAATTTCGCTGTATAAACCAACATTCATTTTTGGCATCTCTAGCACAATAATTCCAGAAAAAGATCCTGAATGGACTCGTATTTGGGAAATTTGGCAAATTGCATTAGAACGGGGAATTGGTTCTAGGGTTAGTGCTGGATATGGTCAAATAAAATCACATAAAAGTAACAGACTTTTGACTATTGGTTTACAAGGACAAGGGTTAACCTCGAAACGAATTAACAATGTAGGAGAATTTCGTCCTAATGTCTTTAAAGCTGCTTTGCGCGGTCATACCCGCCGATGGTTGAGTGGCATAACTGATGATATAACAGCCGAGCGATTGACTAAACAATTATGGGGTGGCTTTGAAGGTAAAAATGCAGTTATTGGGTTGCTTGGTATTGCCTTCAATTCTCCCGAGTTATATGATGAAGATATTTATGTCTATAAAGATAATGTTAAGGACATAGAAATGCCTATTTATGAAACAGGGAATTCATCGCTTAATCTCTTAATCATGCAAAAGGTTTCAGAGCAGAATCGCCATAATTTACGTCTTTGGATAACGCAACTCGTCAAGTTTGCCATGTTGTTAGGTGGGTTTGGTAAGTCTTGGCGAAGAGTCGATCACCGATTATTTTCTCATTCTTCGGAATTTCCACAATATTTAACCGATTCTCAGAGACGAAATATTAACCCAATGATTGGTTGTCATTGGACTTTTACCGAGTCATCTAAAGCTTGGTATGTTCCTGTAGAAAGTTTGGAAGATGTGACAAAGTTTCTGGATGGTCTGTATGATAAAACGCAAAAACTTGTAGAAAAAAAAGCTTTAGACTTCTTGAAAAAAAGTAGCTATCCAATTAATACCCCTAGTGATAACATTCGGGAAGCATGGCGAAAAGGAAATGTAGAAGTTTGGGGACGTGTTGCTAAAAATGCAAGTGATTGCGATGCGATCGCCTGGTTTCATCGAGCTTATCAAGGTAAAAAATCGATAAAAGCGTCTGAACTTACGGGTTGGTCAAGCTGTGAGGATCGCCAACCCCAAACGCAAATCGGGCGTATTTGGCATCGGATGTATCCACGCTATCGAAAACGAGGTGAGGAACTGATTAATACAAAAGAGTACGTTGAACTGCTAACAATATTCCCAAATCGGTCTGGCAACGAAGAAGAAGTCAGAAAAACTGAAGATTTTCTCAAATTCCTTAAAGATTCTAGCGACTTTATCCAACTTTGGTAAGAGAGGCAAACATGAATATTTGGATAGTTACAACAGGCAGTAGCGATGTACAGCTAAAAAGTGATGAGTCTTGGCATGATTGGTACGATCGATCGTCTGTTAAAAGAAATTGTGAGAACTTACCATTCAAGCCAATACAGATTCTTGAAGATAGCGACGAACCTTACCGGATTTCACCTAGAGTATTAGGTAAGGTTTATGAAGCCCAGCCAGAAGAAGTTTGGCAATATCTGGAGTTCCCCTTACTGCGTCAGTTTACCACTCAATTACAGGGTAATAAAGTTACTAAAGTTTATCTTTTGGTAACGGATCAGACTGAGAAATTCAATGAAGAGCGAGAAGATCGCAGGTGTCCTTATTGGCAAGATACCTGTGAATTACAGCCGATTCTTGAACGCTATTTTAAGGAGCAGGATGAGTTTCGTGATGTTGAGTTGATTCCCATCTATCTATCTCCTGAAAAAAATAAACCAGGTTTAGATGACTGGAACCATGTGCTAGGAATTGTCCGCACTGCATTTAGTGAGGAGATTAAACTTGAACCTGATACGGTCTATGTCAGCCATCAGGCAGGTACTCCGGCAATTTCTTCGGCTGTTCAGTTTATGAGTCTCGCCAGATTCGGAGAACGAGTTAAATTTCTGGTTAGTAATGAGTACGAGAAGAAGCCACTCGATCCGATTGACAGTTCCGAATATCTCAAAGGGATTAAGTTTGAACAGGCTAAAGCACTACTCAGCAACCATGACTATGCAGGAGTAGAATTATTAGTCAAGGATTACTTAGATTTTGAAACTCAGATTTTGCTTGATGCCGCAATTCAATGGAACTTTGCTAAGTTTGATGATTTTGCTAAAATGGTTTTGCAGCATCCAGATGGCAATCTTGTTGAAAAAGTTAACGATCGCACTAAAAAAGAAAATTGGTGGTGGACTGCTTATGAAGAGGGTTATTTAGCAGTAGTTCGACTCGATCAAAAGAACACTGTTGAAGCAATGTTCCACAGTTTTCGTGCAGTAGAAGGTTTAATTCGAGAATGGGCGGTATGGAAATATCAACCGCAGATTAGAGATTCTAATCCAAACCAACCAAGAACACTATATTTTCATGATGAAAATATAAATATGTCAACACAGCTAAGATACTGGTTCGATCGATTTTTTAATAAAAACCACTCTAATGTTGGATTGTTTGGGGAGCCACTTTTTGAATTGCTCAAAGCATCTCTTTCGCCGGGAAGATGGCATAACAATTCTGACATAAAAACAGTTGCCAAAATAACGAAAGAGGAAAGAAATTCCATCTTTCATCAATTACGAGGTTTACGAGAACCAGAGCTTTTCGCAGCTTGGGATACTGACCATGCAGAAGACTGGGAAAAAAGGGTACTAAGCTGTTTAATTTTTATATCTGAGCAAGATCCAGATTTTGACTTATCAAGAGAATTACCTTTGAAAGAAGTCAGCCTCATATCCCACGTACACAAGGAATTGAAAAATGCGATCGCCCCTAACAACTTCCCCTAACAACCTCCAAACTTAAATCGCCTTATCGGGATTTACGCATCACAACCAAAGAACCGGGGGAGCGGGGTTTCTACGACTAGAACGAGTATTGTCGCAAAAACCCGATGTATGGCTACCCGTGCGTAATTCCGATTTATGCAACTCAAGCAATTAGGACTTGTTCGCGCATGGGTTACTGTTACGGGCGGATTCTGCCGATCGAACGCGGTTATCGCCAACTTTCTCGCTACCAGCAACAGTTGTGTTTTGCAGAACGCTTGCAGGTGGCCAGACGCATCGTACAAGCTAAGCTGAAAAATAGTCGCGTTATCCTGATGCGGCAGCAGCGCCGACAAGCTTCTGATGCGATTGTTTTTGCAATTCAGTGTTTGGAACATTTAATCAAAAAAGCTGGGGAGGCTGAAACTATTGAGAAGTTGATGGGGATGGAAGGTGCGGGGGCGGCTCAGTATTTTTCGGCTTTTGAAGAATGTCTCAGCAATCCTGATTTTTTGTTTGTGGGCAGGTCGCGCCGCCCTCCGGGTAATCCGGTTAATGCTATGCTCAGTTTTGGCTATCAAGTTCTCTGGAATCATTTGTTGAGTTTGATCGAATTGCAAGGTTTAGATCCCTATTCGGCTTGTTTGCACCAGGGAACGGAACGCCATGCGGCTTTGGCTTCGGATTTGATTGAGGAATTTCGGGCACCTATTATTGATTCGTTAGTTACTTATTTAGTCAACCGCCGATTTGTGGATGCTGGCAATGATTTTGTCTACAGTAACGGGGGGTGTTTTTTAAATGATACTGGCAGGCGCAAGTACCTGAAAGCCTTTTTAGAACGCATGGAGGAGGAAATTGAAACTGACTCTGGCAAGCAGCCTAAGTGGGATTTGCTCAACCAACAAATCAAAGCCTACAAACAGTTTGTTTACAACCCAACCGAGCTTTACAAACCTTACCAAATTCGTTAAGCGTTGCTTTTCTACGTGGTGATTTACGATATTCCCGACAACAAACGGCGCTCTAAAGTGCATGATTTGTTGGAAGGTTATGGGACTTGGGTGCAGTATAGCGCTTTTGAGTGCGTACTCAGTCGGGCTAAGTTTGATGAATTGCGATCGCGAGTTGAGCAAAAGGTAAATCTCGAAGAGGATAGCATCCGGTTTTATCCGGTGTCGCGCCATACTTTGGGACAGGTAGAGGTTTTGGGAGTGGGAGCGCCGGTGACAAAAGCACCTGGGTCAGTGATTATTTAGCTCAGGTTGCGAGGCTGGCGGTAAATTAGCTCAAACGACCTTTTTCAGTCGCGAGCCTCGCAGCTTTACTGGGCAAGGATTTCAGAAATCATCGCGAGCGAACACAGGTTTATGTTCGGGGGAAAATATCTGAGCCTCGCAAATGGCCGTTAGACACCTTGCACTGTCTTGGGTGTATCATAGAGGACTCCCCACTCGTTGGGGAAACTAATTGAATGGAAACGCTGTGTAAGTTAATCTCTTCTTTAAACTCTTTGACTCCCCACTCGTTGGGGAAACTAATTGAATGGAAACGTCGTAAAGGTAGCACCAAGTACAACCACTGCAAACTCCCCACTCGTTGGGGAAACTAATTGAATGGAAACCTGAATTAAGCGTCAACATGAGTAGCTTGTTAGGCAACTCCCCACTCGTTGGGGAAACTAATTGAATGGAAACAATTCCTCAAAATAAAGTCTAAAGACAGTAGCATATAAATCTCCCCACTCGTTGGGGAAACTAATTGAATGGAAACATATACCTCTTCAGCATCTGTACCTACATCTTCTGCGACTCCCCACTCGTTGGGGAAACTAATTGAATGGAAACATCATGGATACCTCTGCATAGGTGAACAGATTCACCTCCCCACTCGTTGGGGAAACTAATTGAATGGAAACTTAGATAGCTGGCTATCCATAACCTTCTTGGTAGTCTTGATTACCTCCCCACTCGTTGGGGAAACTAATTGAATGGAAACTGTTCTCTTCACGTTATGATACTCTCTGTTATGTGTGTCACTCCCCACTCGTTGGGGAAACTAATTGAATGGAAACGCAACCATGCCTCGATATTTCCAGCATTAAAGTCAAGACTCCCCACTCGTTGGGGAAACTAATTGAATGGAAACATTTTAATTCCTTGACCAGTAACTCCAGCTAATGTATGTGCTCCCCACTCGTTGGGGAAACTAATTGAATGGAAACATCCCCGTTAATGATTAGAGATAGTAAATGTTCTCCCCACTCGTTGGGGAAACTAATTGAATGGAAACGTATAGGCTAGATAGTGAACTCCGAACCCCCAATCTCCCCACTCGCTGGGGAAACAAATTGAATGGAAACGGGAATCCTTTTTCCCACAACTCGAACCACACCTCAAAATTGATCCACGACTCCCCACTCGTTGGGGAAACTAATTGAATGGAAACACAGGAATTTTTGTGACTACTTCAACCTGAAGAGGAGGTCTAATCCCCACTCATTGGGGAAACTAATTGAATGGAAACTTTCATTCATGTGCGTTGTACTCTCAGTGGAATGTACTCCCCATTCGCTGGGGAAACTAATTGAATGGAAAAACCCGGATAGCCTATGGTGGCAGTCCGGGTTTTTCTGTCTTCACTCGTTGGTGGCAGTTAAACGATGAGGCTAGAGAGTTTGCGATCGGTGCAACTAGCTCAGGAAAATCAATTTCCCCATCTTGGATTTGGAACTCCTACAACTCTCAAAATAGGTTCATATCCTGACCCAGGGCTTAACACTGCTACAGATTCATCAGGATATAAGCATTTCCCTGCCTAACCTTACCCTGCACCCTGAGCCGATCGCCTTTTTTGGTAGCGATTAGAACAACACCGACTAGGATCGCCTGACAATTAGAACAAAACCTAAAAGCACTCAAAACCTTTTTAAGACGGGAAATAGCGGTACACCCGCCCTGTCACGGCAGAAATTGTAGAATTAGGTGCTGAGTGCTGGCACGGGTTTTGACAATCTTAGAGGTGGCAGGCTTAACAAACCCTCAATCTTCATCTGAAAATTCTCACAGGTTGGCTCGAACGCAGCCGCCCCCATCAGGAAAATTCTCCCTCAAACTTCCTTCGAGCGAAATACTGACACCAAAATTCTACGACTTCTAACAACATAGGCATGGATAATGAAAATAGTTCAAGATATCCTAAGAAGCTTAGCAGATACAGATAAACATAAAAATGTGATATGAACGTTTCGGAAGATTTGAATGGGGCATGGAAAAATGTTTGGAATGTCTTGGAACCAGATAAGTCTTGGTTGACCGATGCAGCTAAATGCGATTGCATCCAGGAAAAACTTTCCTATTTTAATTCCGAACACGCCAACAGTTCGCAACATATTGACCGAGTTATTAAAGCTTTATCTAGAGGAAAGGCTTTAGTTCAAGCAGCGATCGAATGGCAAAATCCTGCCATCGGTCAAAGCGAAACCCGCAGCGTCAATGATAAGCTGCGGGGACATCAGTGGAGGCTGGTAATCGCCTACAGCGGTTTTGAGATTGCATCTAAAGCTTTAATGATGGACAAGTGGAACAGGCAAGTTGAGAAGGAGATGTATGAAAGATTTCTGGAAAAATGCGTCCTGCCCGACTACAAACCAATAGAGCCGCCTAGAGGTAAACCAAAGCTTGAAAAATGGCAGGATAAGGAAGAGGGAGCATTAGCCGAATTCCTGGGAGTAACTTCAGGAGATCGGAAAGCGATCGATCGGTGGCTGGTTCAATCCCAATCTGTAGATTCCTGGTGTGAGGCATACAAACTGGCGAAAGCTCTCAGAAATGCTTCGGCTCACGGATTCTTACTGCCAACTAAGATCCATGACTGGGGACTCAAGAACGGATTTCTTAGACTGACCGACGATTTGGCAAAGATTGTGATAGCTGGACTAAGCAAACTTGCCTAAACTATGTTCGGAGAATTATGGGGTTTGCATCTTTGCCGACGAGGTATTGACTTTTAGCAGCGATTCAGCATATCATTGAGCTAGAAATATGCAACGGGTCTGAAAGGCGCAATTTTTCGAGACTGTTGCATATTCTTTGTTTTTGAAGGATTCAGAATAAATCGAAAGCGATGTCGGAGGTCGGCGGCTGGGCTATCGCACCAGTTAATCAGACCTGGAGCCGAGAGTTTTTTGACGTTCCCCGGCAATTGCGATTAGAGGCGTACCGATTTCATGCCTAACCGACAAGTTCGTTCGATGAAAGAAAGCGCAAAATTCCAGAAAGGGCAAAGAGTGGGCATCTACAACTCCCAAGGGTCGCGACAGATTTATGAAGTAGATGAGGTTGTTTGGGCTGGGTCAACTTGGACGTATATTTTTTTAGAATGCAATACTAAAAATCCGGTTTTTGTTACTTTTAGCAGCGGCGGTTATTCTCGGTATCGGCAAGAAGAACGCTGGTTGTCTTCGGTTTAAACAGCCAAGAGCGGGAAAAAATGCCAGTCTGCGCGTTCCTCAGCACAAAAAGCCAGGGTTCACTGCAATCATAATTGTGCTTCAACTCAGATTATTTGTAACGCCCCAGGTTTTACTGCTGTGCCTTATGCTGCAGCCCGTGTAGAAACTTCTTCAAGAATAGAAAATAATTCATCTAGCTGAGTCGAAGTAAATAATCCGTCTGGCCCCTGTGGCGTAATGTCGGTAAATGGGGATTCATAAAGGATTGCTGCATCCATTGCGCCATGTTCGGTTAGGTGATTCACAATCATATCCACAAATTCAATTTGATTGGAGTTAAGATTTTTACCAGCTATAAACTTCGCTAGTTCCTGCTTGGCTACCTCTCGATCGAGTCCTACTAAGGAACGGACGAATAAGCCTAACCCATGCGACTCTTCTTTAGCACGGTCTATATCCTCCTCTACGCCTAATTTGTTCTCTAGTAATATCTTCTCTAACTCAGATAAATCGGATGGAGTGAGCTGTTTGTTAGTCCGCAGCTTAAAAATGACCACATGATCTTGATGCGATCGCAAAAAAGCCCTTGTTTTAGCACGGAACTTCTCAAAATTATCTAATGCTGTAAAACCAGGCAACTCTACTATTATCTCATCCCCCATCACATCCTCAAAGTCGGTGTAAATAGGTTGGCGTTTTTGTTTCTCAATCAGCTTTATTAACCCCCGTAGGCGTTTGCGTAACACCTCCAGCATTGGTAATGTCACATCTTGCCACCACTCATCGGTTTGTACCTCCTGAATCAGCGCTAATTGTTCTTGCACGAAGGGAATGGCAGATTTCTCCTCTAGCAATCCTGCAAGTGACTTCACCTGTTCTTGTAAACGCTTAAACGTAGAGTCAGAGCGCAGGATTGCTAATTGTAACTTCAGCATCAGAACATCAAATCTTTTTATTTCTTCTGTTTCTGTTTGCAATTGGGAAGGTAAACCCGCTATTTCTTGACTAAGTTCAAGAAAATCATCGATCGATAGCGACGCCCATGCTGCGGAATTAGCATATTTCTCTACAAATCGTTGTTTAGGTCGCACTATGAAGTTTTCAGGATTCATAGCCGCCACTTCGGTATTGAGTAAATAGGCTAGTTCCTGGCGCAATTCAGCATCAGTCTTGGGTTCTTTAGAGGCAGCTTGATACTCTTGAAGCTTGCTCAGTTGTGCTGAATTAATTGGTTGATTTTCAGGTATTCTTTTATCTAACTCTCCGATCAACTCTAATCGAGCGGTAAACAGTTGCTGACCCAATGATTTAGTTATTGGTGCATTAACAGTCGCTGAGTTTTGTTGAAAAAACTCTAAATTTTGGCAATAATCAAACAGATAAAAAAATTCTTTATCTTGCCCTAGCCCAAATAGGTCAGGACATAGCCTCGTACCTCGTCCTATCATCTGCCAGAACTTAGTTTTGGAGCGAACAATTTTGAACAGCACCAGATTAACTACCTCTGGCACGTCAATCCCTGTGTCGAGCATATCCACTGAGATTGCGATATGAGGTTCTTTATCTTTTTGGGAAAAGTTATCAATCAGGCTTTGAGCATAGGAGGTTTTGAAGGTAATGACGCGGGCAAACTCACCTTTAAAGTGGGGGTAGTTGACGTTGAACCGCTCAGCAATAAATTCTGCATGATCTTGATTTTTAGCGAAAATAATGGTTTTGCCGAGACGATCGCCCCCAGCAACCTTTAATCCCCTAGTCATCAGATGCTCTAGCACCTTATCCACGGTATCCTTATTGAATAACCACTTGTTGACTGCTTCGGCTTCTACGCGCTCAGGGGCTTTGCCTTCGTCATCCCATTCAAGCGCATCCCATTCTTCTCTTTCGGATTCAGAGAGTTCACCATAATTAATGCCTTGTCGCTGGAACTTAAGCGGCACTGATACTGCTTTAAGCGGGACTAGATAACCATCCTTTACGGCATCTTCAAGCGAGTAAGCATCGGTAGGTACGCCATTTTCTAAGTCAAAGAGCCCGTAAGTGTTGCGGTCAATTTCATCCTTTGGTGTAGCGGTTAGCCCTAGCAGGACAGAATCAAAGTAGTTGAAAATTGTGCGGTATTTCTGAAAAACAGATCGGTGAGCTTCATCAATAATAATTAGGTCAAAATGCCCTACGCCAAAACGACGCTGACCGTCGCGGGTATCATTAATTAATCCCATCATGGTCGGATAGGTGCAAGCAAATACCCGTCCTTCAGTATCTTTTTCTGTGACTAAGTTTACTGGCGCGGCATCGGGGAGATGTTTCTTAAATACATTGATTGCCTGATTTACCAAAGCTACACGATCTGCTAGAAATAGAACCCGTTTAGCCCAGTTACAACGCATCAGTAGATCGACTAAGGCGATCGCGGTTCTGGTTTTGCCTGCACCAGTCGCCATAACTATCAGGGCTTTGCGGTCTTTATCAGTCTCTAAAGCTTCGGTAATGTGACGGATGGCACGAGTTTGATAATAGCGTTCGGCAATGGTGGAGTTAATTGTGCCTGTTGCTAAAGATTTACGGGTAGCTCGGCGCTGTATAAGTAATTGTAATTCAGTTTTTTTATAAAATCCTTGCACCTGTCGCGGTGGGTAATTGGTATCATCCCACAGCCAATGCTCGTAACCGTTAGAGTAGAAAATAACTGGACGCTGATTAAATTGGTTTTCTAGGCAATCAGCATATAGCTTAGCCTGTTGTTGCCCGATGCGGGGGTCGTTTCGGGTGCGCTTGGCTTCTACGAGTGCCAGAGGTTTACCATCATCGCCCCAGAGGACGTAATCAACAAAACCTTGACCTGATGAATTGGGCATCCCTGCAACCGGAAACTCGCGATCGCGTTGTTGATCTAAGTTCCATCCGGCTTCTTTTAACAAAAGGTCTATAAAAATATCGCGGGTTTGTGCCTCAGAATAGTCGTGGGTATCTGGCTGGGTGACACTGGCTTCCTTGACTGCTGCCAATTCTGCCCGTAGTTGTTTCAGTTCTTCATCAATTGCATTTTTGTCTGCTAGAAGTGTTGAGAGCTTTTCATCGCGATCGCGTAGTTGAGTTTCTAGTTTCTGAAGTTGTTCAATGGTTTGCTTAGGAACTGGTGCAGTCTTGGGCAATGCGTCAGAGTTGAAGGTAAGCCCCGCATTGGGTTTGCTAGTGCGTCCATAGGTGTGTGCTAACCAATATGTAACGTGAAACAACTCCCGTACAGCATTTATAGCATCATTAACAGAGATAGGTCTGGCGCTGTGGACTGCCAGATTTCCTAGTTTGATAATGACTCTTGCTTTGTTAAATATTGCTTCACTTACTAAGTTTTTAAAAGTAGGTTCGTGAACCAAGGCGCTTAAATTATCTTGATATGGCAGTTCTAGGGAATTATCGTACTTATATAACCAATTAACGGTTAACTCCAAAGTTCGACGGGCATAAAAGCAGGCAGTGCGAGGGTCTGGATGTACTGCATCAACTGCTTTCTTGGCGGATTCATAAATTGTAGGGAATTCAGCTTGGAGGAAAGTAAACTGGCTCATATATTTATCTAGGCATTTGGTGATAGTTCTGTAAATCGCTGTCTAGTGACCAGATAAAAACTTCACTCATGGAGAAAATATTACAAGACTTATAAAATTCCTTAATGATGCTAAGATCACAGAAACTTGTTCCTTCTTGTTTATTAGGAGCTTTATTTTTGCCAGCTTCATCAGGGAATTGGTCAATTCCCTCCAATATATCAAGTTTTTGACCTTGTGGCAGCCATGACAGAAAGCGTAAACCTCCAAAAGCGTTACTTTTGCCTGTGGCGTTTGCACCTATTAGCACTGTCAGCGATCCAAGAGGCAATCGGCTTATGCTGTAACTTTTGAAGTTAGCGAGGGTAAATTCTGTCAGCATGGCGTTCATGTTATAACTCTCCTCTAAATGCACGGTGTTGAAGGGAAGCAAAGAGGGCATCAAGTTCTGACAGCGAGGCATGGTGAGCGGTTTTGAGTTTTTCTACGGCTTGGATGCGGTGTGCGAATTGCTGTTGGAGCTTGAGAGGAGGAATAAAAGCAGGTAGTTCACGAATCTGGTTTTGAAATAGATTGGCTTGACTGGAAGCATTCGCTCTCTGTTGCATTTTCGCGTGTAAAGCAGGTGTTCTTAGAAAATACTCAAGAAATTTAGAATTTATTAAATCATGCTTCAGCTTTAATAAGGCAACGCTACGAACAAGCGAGAAAGGCTCATCAGTGTCAACAGTTGTTACACGCCCAATTGTCCCAGAGCAAGAAAGTAGTATGTCACCTCTTACAGGGTTACATCGCTTCATTATTCGTTCATACTCTTCAATACTGACATAATCAACATCTCTAACGTCAATGTAGCCATTTTGTACATTGCGAGCCGATAACAATTTGATGCCCTGTAATGTTCTTTTAGGCGTTTGATGTTCTCCATCAGTAATCTTTTCTGCAATATCCCCAAGCTTTGAAACTGTCCACCCCTTCGGATTTGTCGCAGGATCGCCGAACATTTCTAGAAAGATGGCTTGGGTGAGGGTGTCGAGTTCTGCGATCGCTTCCCGACGTTTAGACCTGAGTTCTTCGGCGCGATCGAGTATCTCTGCAATCCGCCGCTGTTCTTCCAATGGCAGTTCTGGTATATCTATTTTTTTTATCTGGTCAGTTGTTAGATTCTTGAAAATTGCACCGACTGCTTGGCTTTGGCTAGTTGTCCTAATAAATGTCAAGTAGCTATATAAGAAGTTGGGACAGACACGCTTCAAGTTTAAATTTCGCAACCCTACGAATCCATCATGAATACACGCCTCATGAGCAAGAATTGCTGGTAATCCTGGTGCGCCACTCACTGCAATTACCATATCACCTTGTTGCATTAGGCGGCTTTGTTTTGCACCAAGTTCAGTTAGCGAATCAATGCGAGCTGAGACTATTTTCCCATCACGTGTAAGATCAGCCACCATTAAACGAGGTACGGTTCCCTGGTAGTAGCGAGGGTCACTTTTGGGGCGGGGGCTACTCCCGCGAACAACCTCACATAAATCACCAATCTTCATCCCAATAGCCCCTCCAATTTCTCCATCCCCTGCTGAATTTCTACCTCTAACTTTGCCAAATTAGCAAGGATATCTTTGGGTGCGCGATGTTCCACCTCTTCATGCACCACTTCCTTATAACGATTCAAGCTAAGGTCATACCCCTGAGCCGCAATATCAGCCTTGGGTACACAAAAACTCTGAGCACTGCGAGTCCGCTCTCGTTCCGTACTATTCCGCAGTCGCCAACGAGCCAACACATCCGGCAGATTATTCTTAGTATATTCCTCTGCTGTTAGCGTCTCAGTAGGCACAGCACCCAATTTATCTTCAGAAAGCAAAGGCGCTCTTTTATCGTCCAAACTCCAGCCGTCAGCATTCACATTGTAGAACCAAACCAAATCAGTCCCACCAGAGTTAGTTTTAGTAAATAGTAAAATCGCAGTAGAAACACCCGCATAAGGCTTAAATACACCACCAGGCAGAGAGATTACAGCATCGAGTTTCTGTTCCTCTATCAACAAGCGTCGCAATTCCTTATGAGCCTTAGAAGAACCAAAAAGCACCCCATCCGGCACAATCACCGCTGCCCGTCCCCCTGGCTTCAGCAATCTCAAAAACAGAGCCAAAAATAGTAATTCAGTCTTCTTGGTTTTGACGATCGCCTGCAAGTCCTTAGCCGTGTTCTCATAGTCCAACGAACCAGCAAAGGGTGGATTAGCCAGGACAAGGCTATAAGATTCTTCATCACCAGAATGTTCCTGTGCCAGCGAATCCTGATAGCGCACATCCGGGTTTTCTACGCCATGCAAAAGCATATTCATACTGCCAATCCGCAGCATGGTATTGTCAAAGTCGAACCCATGAAACATCTTATAGTGGAAATGTTGCTTCATCTTGGTATCGCGCAGAATTTCCGGGTGATGCGATCGCAGATATTCATTAGCAGCCACCAGAAAACCGCAAGTTCCACTAGCTGGATCGCAAATCACATCGCCTGGGCTGGGTGCAGTCAGTTCCACCATCAACTGAATAACGTGGCGCGGTGTGCGAAACTGTCCGTTTTGTCCAGCGGAGGCAATCTTGCCCAACATATATTCGTAAAGGTCGCCTTTAGTGTCCCTGTCTTCCATCGGTACACCATCCAGCAAATCCACCACTTTAGAAAGCAGGGCCGGTGTCGGAATTGTGAAGCGGGCATCCTTCATGTGGTGCGCGTAAGTCGAATCATCCCCTCCCAAAGTCCGCAGGAAAGGGAAAACATGATCGTTGACGACCTCAAACATCTCCTTCGGTGCAAAATTCTTGAACCTCGACCAACGCAAATCCTCGTAGGAGCGTTTTTTGATATCTTCCCCTTCTGGGAAAATCCGGCGTTCCATTGGGCGCTTGAGCCGATTAGCTTTGTTTTCTTCGAGAGTATGTAAATCGTCGAGACGACGCAGAAACAGCAGATAAGTAATCTGCTCGATGACTTCGAGGGGATTGGAGATACCACCAGACCAGAAGGCATCCCAGATTTTATCTATTTGACTTTTGATTTCCCCAGATATCATATTGCGCTTTCTTGTCCCATAGATAATTCTAAAAATTTGGGCGATTATCAGTTTAGCTTGGATATGGTTTTGCTGGAGATATGCACCCAAAATCTATCTGCTGCTTGTACTTCAATTAAAATCTTTGTACTCGAAAACTTCGCTCGTCTATGCAAGTAATATTTGCAGGGGAAAGTTCAGACTAAAACTGACCGCCTTCGGAATTTACGATCGCTCACCAGCCAGCACTTGTCTCATCATCACTCAACCGCATTAGACAAACTCTCAAACCACCACACGCTTGGTACGGACATGATCGAGCGCTCTCCGCTAACCGATCGCCATCGCCCAGACTACCACGTTAAGAAATCCCCCCAACCGATGCAGCAATGCAGTATTTGCGGCAAACTCTGTGGTATTGGGTCAAGTTTACCAAGATGAAGATAGAACGGCACGGCCAGGCTAAGATACTCACGCAACAGGAAATCGAGCTTTTGTTCAACAAAGGTTTGCAAACCGCTCGCGATCGCACCCTGTTCGGCGTTTGTCTCTACACCGCTTGCCGGATTGCCGAAGCTTGTTCCCTAGAAGTCATCGATATTTACACTGCCAGAGGTACAGTCCGACCTACAATCAACTTCCGCAAGCGCAACACCAAAGGTCAACTCCAAACCAGAACGATTCCAGTCATTGAAGATTTGCGAAGTCTCCTAACATCTTGGAAACCTAACGCGGGTCAGACTTATTTATTCCCCGGCCGCCACCCTTCCCACCATTGGAAGCATCTGCACACCAACTCAGCGGATCAGATTTTGAGAGAAGCGTTCGAGCGAACCGGCATCGAGGGAGCCTCCACCCACAGCTTCCGACGCACGGCCCTGACTCAGATGAGTAACGCCGGAATTCCGCTGCGGATTATTCAAGAAATCAGCGGTCACAGCAACCTCGAACAGTTGCAGCATTACTTAGAGGTGAAGCCGGATCAAGTCAAAGGAGCGATCGCTTCACTTTCCATGCTTTCCTACACGGGGAAACCTACATTTTCCCCTGTAGAGGATGAATTGTCTGCTGTGCCGTTACCAAGAGAGCAACTGTCACAAGGCCTATCAGACTCGGAGCCTGAAGAAATTCCCGAGTGGTGACGAGCAATTTTAGATTTTAGATTTTAGATTTTGGATTTTGGATGCAAGGATTAAAGTCACGCATCAAGAGCATCGAGTGCCGATCGCTTTCTTTCCCAAGGCAGAAGCCCTAACCCCTGGATTTGTTACAATTCTCGTAGCGAAGCGGGGCGTAAGCCATCGTGTGGAGCAGGTGCATCTCCAAAAACCGGCTCAAAGGAGAATTGTTGACAATGTGGCTAAAATTTGGTGTTGCTCCCGACGGTAACTTGGTGAGCATAGATGAAGTTGTGCGCGGAAAAACTAACCTTGCTTGTCTTTACTGCGGAGGCGGATTGACAGCAAAAAAGGGGAACGTGAAAGAACATCACTTCGCCCACACCGGGGAAACTTGCAAGCCCGTTTCGCAGCGGATTAAAACCAAAGCATTTCCCTCGCTTCCCCTCTACGAGCATTTCAACATCGAACTCAAGGGTGAGGAATTGGAACAGTTGAAAGTGCTGTGGAAAGAGTACGGGACCAAAAATTACGCCATTCCCAAAGACTTGATAAACTTTCGGTGGGAACTCAAAGGATTGGTGGAGTCGTCGGGCGATCGCTCTTATCAATTTACCGACTTGGGTAAAATCCCCGTCGGCGCGCTTCCCCTGGCGTTGTTCAACCAAGTCCAAGAACCGCTGCTGCTGTCGGAGCTGGCTTCGTTGGAAGGTTCTGTAGAGATTGCGGAAGCTGCGGGGTTATCTTGTTTGGAAGAACGACGGGCTGATTTGCTGATTTATCGAGCGCAGCTTCGTCGGATTCTGGTGAATTCGCTCTATTTCCTTGAAGTAAAAGCGGATGGCAACATTTTCTACAAAATTGGCATTACTACTCGATCAATTGAAGAACGAATCGCCGAGGTGCAGCGGGATGTCAGAGCGCATTACTCGGATGTGGCTGTTAATTTGCTGGGATTGTGGGAACACCGGGGGAATGTGGAACTGTACTTTAAACACCGGTACAAAGCGTTTAATTACCGCATTGGTAAACTGACAGAGTATTTTCAATTTGCCAACGTTAAGGCTGTGCTGAATGACTTGTATGAGATGGAACCCAAAATGCTGAGTGATGTTGAGCGAGATGCGAGCGCCTAAACAGCGATGAGCTAATCACTATTGCGATCGCTATTCAATAAGTAATGCTGGCAACCCTTTGGGAAATGAAAAGCGCGATCCGTCGTGTTTTTCCCCTAGCGAAAGTCACGGTTTTGTTTGTTAGCGCAATGTAGGGTAATGCTTTTTACTTGAGGTGTTACAAATTGTTGCGGATTCATGCAGTAATGCAGTAAAGAGTGATAATATAAATGCCGAAATACTATTAAGTTATACATTTAATGAAAGTGTTTAGTATAGCTTGAAATTTAATAAATTTAGGAGAATCAGTATGTTGAGTCAAACTAACTTATATAGTACAACATTACATAAAAGCGTAAAGCCAAGATTAAATGAGCTTATTCATCAAGCTGAGTGCCTTCAAATGTCTGTGGCATATTGGACAATAAGCGAGACATATTTTTCTTCTGATTTAGTAAAGCTCTTAACTAAGAAAGATTCATTCGCTTGTATTGATATATCTCATCCAACAAATATTACTGAGGTATGTAAAATTGCAGACAGCACAAATAATAATATATATTTCTATACTAAGTCTTTAGTTAAAGATAATAGCCAAGAGCAGACTTCATATATGGCAAATCATCTCTTGCATTCTAAGATTCTTTTGTTTGACCTTCCTGATAAAAAAGCAAGTATTTGGATAGGTAGTCATAATTGGACTAATAGAGCGCTGTCTGGCATCAACATTGAAACATCCGTTGAGATTTTAGTTGATAGGAATGAGATAATATATCAACAAGTAAAAGACTTGCTTGTTAAGATCAAACATGAATGTCATAAAGTTAATTCTGAATTAGAAGAAGTATATAAAAATGTTCAAAGGCAAGAAAATTCTTGGTTATATCTTGACTCTAAGTTAGACGAGAAAAATATATCCACAGATTTAACTATAAATACTAAAATAGTCTTTCATCTGCTTTTTGATCACGATAATCCTGAAAATATTAATAATAGTAGAAAAATATTTTTATTTTTGCGAAATTCTATTAACCCAAATTCAGGTTGCCTCTTTGAAGGTGCTATAGATAGAAGCGGTCGGCTTCCTAGAATAGCACCTGAATTAAATTTCCCCACTTTGGAAAATGGATATTATTGTTTTCAGCAAAATGATTGTTTTACAAATTTCAAACATATTGTAAATCTGACTGAAAAAGAAAAAAAATATTCTTGCTATTATGCAACTATTGTCACAAACTCTAAAAAAAATATTACAAGTATTGAGGAATTCCTCTCAGAATATAAACCTGCAATAACTATCGATAAAAACATTGTGAATCTTAAAATTATTTGCGAAGAGAGCTTAAGCTTATGGTCTACTGAAAATACGGTTACTATTGAGGAACCAATTATTAATAGTAATTCTAAAGTTGATGACTATATGAGTAAAATTACACCTGAGAAAATAGCAAAAGTGACAAAGAAGAAGAAAACAGATTAGTCAATCAACCAGCTAAAATGGGAGTAGCCAATGGATTTCCTAATTGCCGACACATTTACCGATAGTTTAAGCAAATTTTCTGAACAAGAACAGAAAGCAGGCCTAAAACTAGCGAAGCTGATATAAGCGAGGTGAAATGAGCAATCGTGCAGAAACTTACGCTAAAGCTGAAAAACTCTACGGTCAGTTAACAAATAACTACAAGGAGATCGGGCAAAATGAATTACTGCATTGCTGAATGAATTGCTGAACAAAGTTCTACTCCTCCACATCCTTAAGCCCATCCTCCAGCAACATCCGCACGATATCAACTTTCTTGCGCCGAGTTCTAGCTGCTAACATCGACAGCTTGCGGTGCAGCGATTCCGACATATCAACGGTAAATCTGACAGTCGCTTCTTTCTCTGAGGCTTCTTGCAGCTTGCTCATAATTGACTCCTTGGGTTCTGATTTAGGTTGTGGTGATGATGTTGTGGGCGGTGCGGCTTAGAGAGTAACTATCAAAGTTTTGATGCGATCGCCATTGTCAAGACTGCTTCGATGAGACTTTGCAGCATCGCGCCTACCCATGCCCTGAAAGCAAGGGGTTCGATTTTAGCCAGCATAGAGCATCCAACAAAGGCAACGCAGAAACCAACAATCAACGCCGGGGTAATTAGACTTATGGGCATGGTTTGACCAATAAAATGAGGGTAATCGGAACCTACCAGCTTCACAAACGTTCCCATCACCACGTGCAGCGGCAGCGTTAGCTCGTCAGGAGGGTGATTGAGTCCGCCTGCGGCGTTGATTGAGTAAAATTTCGCCTCGCGCCCAATCAGGATGATTTGCCAGTACCATTAGACTTAGCAGTGCGCCGATGAATTGCCGACAAACACGGCAGTTTCTTATACCCATTCAGCGTAAAAATCAGCTAGCGCTTCCTAAACTTCAATCGAGTAGTCGATCGCAGGCTACAGGGAGAAAATGGTCACAGCAGACGCATTCACACACAAAAGCACAGACGAACTGCCTGCCCCCATCGTTGCCTTCGAGCTATCGCTTCCCAAACTGTCGAGGTACACCGCTGCTGGATGCAATGCTAGTGGCACTGGTGGCGGCAGTTTTAAGGTTTCCGGCTGTTGCTCTCCAAGTAGGTTGAGCATTTACTCTTTCTATCAGAATTTAATGGACACAGTTGAGAGTTCGCCACCAACACCTGAATTTTTGGCAAACTAAACCCAGACCAAAACCTCAACACCCCCGTCATGCCCAAAGTCCCTGAGTGCGATCGCTGTCTTTTGTACGCCCGCAACCCACACCTCATCTGTGCCGTGCATCCCACAGGCCCTAACACCAATACTTGCATTGACTTTCGAGAAAACCCCAACGCTGAACCCGATGAACTGTGGGAACCCGAAGGGGCAAGCTACTACAACGGCGAACTTATCCTGCAACCACAGCAGCGGTGGACACCAAGGCAACAATTAGAACTTTTGGATACCCACCCACTGTTTACTGGTCGGTGTCCTCGGTGTGAACGCCCGTTCCCCAAGTATGAAACGCCCCCGGTGCATTGGGATTGTTCGGAGTGCGGGTGGATGGACGATTCGGTTTGAGGCGATCGTTCATAGTGATTGGGCGATCGTTAGTTTTATTGGCTACAGTGCAATGAAAAGTTAGTCGGGGAAATTGCTTTTGCTGTCAGTTCTCTGGTTTGTCAGACAGAATTGACGAGGGTAGCGACTTCTGCGCGTTCTTTGGTGGTGGTGGCGGGTATTCTGTTGACGACGTTGGCTATCGGTGCTTTGATGGGATGGGTTTACTTTGGTCGCAAAAAGGGTTTGCGCCGGGGAAAGCGGTTCATTTTACTCAGCTCAGGAGCAGGCGGAAGCTTTGCGGTAGGCGACTAGCGCTGAAGGGAATTTTGCTCGGAATTTGATGAAATGGAATTCGGATAGTCTGACTAATTTAGAGCGTAAATATTTAGAGCGTAAATAAGGATGTTCGGCGTTTGGGGGTGACTCTGGAGGTGCCAGGAAAGCCAGCTACGTCGGGATTTTTTTTTTACTATTGGGGTGGGAACACCTTCAGAACAGCGTATGTTTAAGGATAGACGCTAAGAGAGTGAGAGAATACGCGCTAAACGATTTTAAAAATTATAATAATGATGAGATCGAAAATATGGGAGTTCCACTAAAGTCAAATATCTTTAAGCAAGGCACAAGTGGACAGAAATACTTTGCTCGTTTTCCAATTCAAGTTGCCGTCCTGTTTTCTCCTAATGATCTTAGATTTGTTGAAGCCTTTAGAGAAATTTTTCTTAATCTCGATCAATTAACAGGTGATGACGTTGCCTTTTTTGCTGTACTCGATCCACCCGAAGACTGGATAGATGCTGCCAGCAATTGGGAGTGGTGGCGAGAATATCAAGGACACATAGGTCAGGCAGGTTTTTCTTACGACGACCGTGTACTCATAGCGGAGATTGCAAGACTATTCGGAATCGCCTGGAGTTCTTTACCATCTATTGTTGTGGGAACAAACTTATGGACAGGGGAGCGTGTTATATTTCCTACATCGGTGTGCAATCTAGAGCGACAACTTGAAGCCCTAACTCGACTGGCAAGAGAATGGGGACAGCCAAATATCGATCATATTTATCAAACTTTAAGTGATTTGATTGGTGTTGAAGCAGAGTATCATCCTCCAAGCGAGGGACTACGTGATCGGTTTAGCCAATTTTACGAGGTGCTTGGTACTCCACGGGGCAGTGAGAAATTTGATGTCAGGGAATATAGTCGTATTGTCCATAAAGAGTTAGAGTTAGTTGCCAATATCCTTGACCAACTCCGTCAAATGAGAAGGGATGAAGAGTTATCCTTGGCAATTTCCGCAATCGATCAGATTCTAGAAGACGTGACGGGGAGGCTAGTAGCTCCAGCAACCGTGGCCATGCAAGTCTTGAGAAACTTCTTGGAAGCTGAACGTGATATTCCATTTACAGAATTGCTCGACGAAGAGTCTGTGGTAATGCTCAAGACAGCGTTAAGAGTTGGTAGCTTCTTGGAACTGGACATAGATCGATTTAGCGACTTCCTAAATCCAACTCAACTTTCAACTCAGCGTCCGAGCCAAGTTCCGGTGAATGCTCCAAAAAAGAGACACTTTAATTCGGTAGATTTTACACCCGGCGCGCAGGGTGCCTGGAAAGCATTTGAACTTGAAATTAATTTGTCAGTCATCCAAGCTGCTCGTGCTGCGTCTAATGTAACTATGCCTGAATTTTTTGCGCGATACGATCCAAACTTAAGGGTAAGGGGAAGAGTTCATACTGGTAAAGGAAATCATAAGGATATCAATCAACGCGATCGGCACTATCCGCGAGTAGTGAGACATCGTTTTCTTCCGTTGGGAGATGCTTTATATGTCATTAAGGCAATGCCAACTCATTCTCCAGATTTTTTTGACACAGTTGTATCACGCTGTTTACAGAAACCTCTACCTTCTCATGTCTTCGATGCCTGGAAACGTATTAATCGAATTCGGAATCAGGCTTCGCATACTGAACCATTAAGCCATAAAGACTATCAACTGGTTTTAGAAGATGCTCTTTCTCCAGATATTCTGCGTACTTTAATGCAGATAAAACAGTCCCTATCCACTTAAAAAACCATTAAATAATTTAGGATAAGGGGAAAAGGTCTACCTCTAGCAGTATCCTGACGGCCATATAAGTACAGAGCAACGGCGAAGAAGGACGCTTTTCCTGCGAATACTAGGGAGTACGATGGTTACACAGGTACTGATCGCACCTGTATCCCCAAGTGCGATCGCCATTACGGAATGCTTGCTTTCCATACACTATGCGATCGCATATCCAGTATGCTCTCGGACTTGGGGAGGATGAAAGGCGAGGAGGATACGATCTTTAGGTACTCCAGCAGCGACAAGTTCATTTGTGATGCTATCTTCAATCCCATCATAGTAGCAGCAACCATCCATCATTTGAACTACAACTGGTAAAATCGGGGATTAACGCATCAGAAGCCCGCATCAAAACCAATTTCCTCACCCTGGTGCGCCAAAAACCCAATACTCCCGAAGGATGGACTGCTTTAAGTGAAGCATGGGAAGTAGCTTGCCAGCTATAAGCCCACCGTTGAAGATTTTCGCTTATTGGCAGAATTCCTGTGGGAGAATCAAGAAAGCGTTGAAGTTGACATTGACTGCTGACAACTTAGAATTTACTTTCACTTCGATAACAGAGCGATCGCCATATTTTGAAAAGATGAGCTTTTACCGCTATGCCTAAACCAAAGAGGTATCCCGACAATTGGCAACAGATTGCGCTCTCGGTGAAAGAAAACGCGGGCTGGCGCTGTGCAAAGTGCAATCAACAATGCCTCCGACCCGGTAAAATCCGACCCGGCAAACAAAGCGGCTTAACCAAATCTGAACGGTGTGCTTTAACTTTGGCGGTGCACCATCGCAATCGGATACCGGAGGACAACCGCCCAGAGAACTTAATCGCTCTGTGTACCGCGTGTCACCTGTCCTACCACAACCGCGGTCAGTCCAACGTATCGCCGGGGCAATTATCCCTGTTCCCCGATGATGACATTGATTGGGATATCATGAATTTTTCTGAGGAATCGGAACCGGACAATTTATTGAAGAATTTGTAGCTATTGCTTCAAGCAGAAACAGACCAACTTTCTTGTGCAGTCCCTGGTTTTGTTGCGGACAGCCAATCTGAATCAAGCATTTAGGGCACCCGTCAGAACACTCGCAATTTAAGGCTAGAGACATGGCTTTAGCAGCGAATAACGGTAACTGCTTCCCGATTTCTTCAGATGCTCCATTTCCCCCATCTGTGGTATCAAAAAAGGTTAATCTGTCTACATCAGCGGTGAAAAAATCTAAAACCCGAGGTTATACCAATGGCTAACATGAATTTAACGCAATAGCAGCAGAGCGATCGAGTTCCACGAAGCTTATGTAATGGCTTTTAACGATTGTTTTTACTTTGTGGGGATTGCTTTGCTGTTAAGTGGGATTGCAGTTTTGGGTTTTAAAAAGGTGAAACCTGGTGCTGGTGCTGGAGGGGTTCATTAGATATTTTAGGAGTTAGGCACGGGTGGTCAGCGTTAGGCATCTATACAGGAATCTTTGTCTGAGGCATTCTCAAGATTTTCACTCAGTTCATCACGCAGTAACTGGCTAAACTCTATAAACATATCTAGTTGTTCAATTTTTGAACTTAATTCATGACGTTTGCGTTCGCGAACTTTTTCTTCGAGTTCGCCTTCTTGAGGTTCTCCAAGCAGATCGACAATTAGGGAGATATCGTCATATTTATTATCAGAAATATTTGTGGATTTTTCAATCCAAACAGCAGTTTTTTCTTCTACTGCATTGCAAGCAGCTTGCCTGAGTGCAAAATCGACCAAGACACGTGCAGCAACATCAATTGAGAGTGCCATGTTTATCCATAATTGAACCTCATTAGTTTGCTCTTCAGAGGATTCACTTTCTGTTTTATGAAAATGAGAGTTATCAAAGTAGTGCGATCGAGAGTTATCGGGATCGAGTCTATTCAGAGTATTAAAAATCGGTTCAAAACTCTTAAAAGGATATCTATCATTTGGTAATGATGAGCGGCGCTCCCAAAGTTTAAGAATTGTATTAAAGCAGCGCTGTTCGGCTTCAACTTTTGCATTGTCTGTCGCATTCTCTGCGATCGCAATTTGCTCAGCAATATAATGTGCCATCCACCGTGAAAGTGTATCGACGCCAGGTTCAAGTTCAAGCTCCCGAACAAGAGCCTTACCTAAGCTGATAGCACGTTCCTGTATCTCTGAGCTTACCATCTGCTGAGAGGATATAAATTTTGCTATTTGGGGTTGAATATTCTCCGTCATCATTGCTCCTAGTGTAATATGAAGACCTACAAAAACGACGCTGAATCTGTACTTCAACGATGAGATCGCGATCGAGAGTAGAACAGAGTATCTTGAGGAACTCTAGTGATGCACTCATTCGTATTCCATGTCTAGGTACTTCTTCTTGATTATATTTATCAGATAACTTCCAGAGATCACAGACCAATGATTCTTCAGATGTATTTGGAATATACCAATTTCGTTGCTCTAAGTCTACAGAAAGTCTGAGTCGCTCAACGATTGAATCAGCAATTTTATAAGGCGGATAGTTAATCTTACCTGCATGGGGATCGGCAACATCAATTCCCTCATTTTCTGAGCTTCTACAAATCCACCCCTGCAATTCAAAGGGAGATTCGTTAAATTCCATGCCCTCTTCTTGATAAGCAGGCAGCTTAAAATCGTGAGGATTGAGGCAACTGCTTAGGGCATTTAATAGAGATTGTGAGGTGTCTTGTGAAACAAGCACACTTGCAATATAAATATTTTCCTGGCGTTGGTTGTCATTATCGCTCCAAGACCCACGAACATTTAACCAAGTTTTTCTGTTCCGTTGGGTTAATAAACAATCGAGAAAATCATCGGGTTTTAACTCCTGCCGCCAATTTTCTGTTGTCTTTTCTAGCAACCAAGAGCGTCGCTCTAAAGGGGCGGCATCTCTTCCATCTGCTAACCATTGACCATCAAAGCGAGTCAATGTATGTCTTTGAAGCCAATCATTCCATTCATCATCACACCAATTATATTCATGACTGACAGGCATCTCTAACAATAACTTTGCAGCGACACTAAGCATCGCATGGTAAGAAATATAGAAACTATAGTCATCAGTACGAGGGTAACTTCCCTGACTATGCGATGTTTCTCGTTCATAACGGTGAGAATGCCACAGGTTCTCACGTGGATCGTGAATGGACTCATCCTTGATTTCAATATTCCATTCTTTAACAACTTCACGTGCCAGTTCCTCGACTTGATTTCCTGGAATGCCGAACACTCTTCCCAGAGGCTCGAACCAGTAGCGCTCGAAGTCCCAACTAAAGTGAAGTTTCAAATTGAGATCGACCTCACCTCTATTATGCCAAGGGGTTTCTTCAGAATTTTCTTTATATCCGTCAATTTCTTTTACTGGCATTTGGCTAATGCCTACTTGGCGAAGTTTTTCAGTCACACCACTGTCATAAGTTTCTGGAAAAGCAGCTTCAATAGATAGAGCGATCTCGGCTGCAAATTTCTGGATGAGTATATGGGGTAAACCATCAAGCGCAAGGTCTGCAAAGACAGAGTGATGTCGTCTTAACTTTTCGGGACTGTCTATTGCTATACGTGCTAAAGCTATCAACAAATATAATCTTGCGTGGAGATTATAAAAAGGAAATACATGACTGCCAAAAGCATTGACACAATCTCTCTTCATCCATTCGATTAAGCCGTCAATTTCGCGATCGCAACTCGCTTCTGCAAGCCTTCGGACGCAATGTGCAGCTTGCCATCGCACGGCAGAACGAGGTGAACCTAGTGCAGCCCAAATAAAACCAGTAAATGCACCTGAAATGTTGTCAGGGGGGAGCAGCCACTTATCCCAATGACCATCGGCATACTCTCGGTCAATCTGTATTTCAAAGCGAGAAAGTGCAAACTCAAGCAGCTCGTCTGCCTCTTGAGGTGAGATGAATGATGATACAATTTCGGAGAAGCCAAAAAGTGCGCTTGCATCAACTAGATTACAAGATTCTGAGAGTCCTTGAATAACTGCTTTATAAATTGAAGAAAGTACACTATCATCAGGTTTAATTTTTTCAAAAAAATCCTGTCTTCGATAAGAATTTGTGAATTTATATGCAAAACGCTGAGCGATCGATGAAAGAACCTTGTCCCACGATTTTTTGACGCTTATTTTATGACGATATGTATCTGGAAAATTAGATAAAGCATATTCCATATCATATAAATCAGCCTTTTCAACATTAGGTAATGCTAAAAGCATTTCACTCGCTTGACTTTCAGGTATTCTCTTAAAGACTTCCTGCCAAAAAACTTCATGAGAACGTGGGTGAGGCAAGGCATTAAAGCGATCTATCGCAGCACTTATTTCCATGCTTTTAGTCAATTTTATATCGCCAAAAAACTCTTTCCAATCAATACTTATTGATTCTTTTCGCTCGGCAATCTGAGAGATTTGACTAGCTTTCTCTCGATCGCTTCTTTGTGGATGTTCGGCATAAAAATCTAAAACTTGTTGAATGTCTTTATTCTGTAGTGAAAATTTCTCGCTAACTCTTTTAAGGTTATGCCAGATGTTCTCGGAAGCCTCATTCAACCTTAAATCTCGAACAGCAGTATCCAAGATGTACTGGCGACGAGTCTTATCAGATTCAGTCTCTGTACAGAGCGCTACAAACTCATCATATCCATCATAGTCCCAGAAAAATGCAGATAGCGACCAACCAACTGATGGTTCAATAATCTTAGAACGCACAGCTTCACGAGCCACAGCAAGAAGTTGACCCTCGAACCATCCTACATCTCGATCGCGCCAACGACTTAAAGCGGCGAAAGCTGACGAAGGGCATAATTTTGCACAAACTTGAATGACTTCATTAGACCTCTTGCAAAAAAAATCTATGTTATAATTAAAGGTTTTGAATTTTAGACCTGAAAGCTAACTCATAATTGTA
>NZ_JAUBRK010000150.1:0-2787 GCF_036701825.1 Microcoleus sp. MOSTC5
GAGGATGCCATAAGGGAGGACGCATAGGTTTTTTCTTTTTTCCTGATGGTGAGAATTTAACAGGCTCCTCAATTCAAGTATCATATCTACCCGGTTTTGTCAATATCTAATACTGTACCGACGCCCTAGTGCAGGGACTGCAACAATGCCCAGTGCTAGAATGGGTAAGAAAGCAGACAATTTGTTCGAGTTTTTATTCAGAGTTAACATAAGTTCGGGAAGGAAGCGACTGTCAAGCTTGGCGGATTCTCTTGTCACCATGACTAATCTATTACCAAACTTGTTGCCGATCGCCACCAACACCCAGATTTTGCGAGAACCCAACCCAACCCCAACCCGCCCGCCATGCCCCCAATCCCGAAGAGTGCGTAGGCGTAAGCCGGGGCGGAGCCATCGCTGCCTCTTGTATGCCCGCAACTCAAACCTCTTAAGTGGCGTTCACCAAGTTAGCCTGAAATTAACAGCCGTTTTGTGCAGATGTCCGCTCAATACCCCACTGAAAATGATGAAAGAAGACACTATCGAAATTGTTGGTTTTCACGCACATATTTACTTCAACCCTGATAATCGCGATGCCGCAGCGCGTGTACGCGAAGGATTGACTCAGTTTGAGGTGAAGCTCGGGCGCTGGCATGACAAACCCATTGGCCCCCACCCCCAAGCGATGTATCAAGTTGCATTTTTACCCTCGCAATTTGGCAAAGTCGTTCCTTGGTTAATGCTGCATCGCGAGGGGTTAGATATTCTCGTCCATCCCGAAACAGGCGACGATCTGGCAGACCACACTCTACATTCTTTGTGGTTGGGACATAAATTAGAGTTGAATGTCGAATTCCTGCGACCTAGAACAACCAACGCCAGCTTGTGATCGATCGCAAGGCGAAAACGTTGCCCCTGACAGTTACTATGGGGATTTGATGTTGGGTAGAAGCGACTACCAAAACGCTTGCGAGCTGGCAAATGCTAAGTGCAGGGAATTGAACCAACCAAAAACGCAGTCGGGGAACTAATTTAGCTTCAGGGAACTGCGAAGCATTTTTGAATGTGCCCAAAAGAATGGGAACGCTCTCAATTTTCGCTTGTCAGGAAGTACCTTTCTCCACAAAGGTTTTTAGCTTTGAAGCGTTCCTCACTGCATTTCCCTCTCCGTCGTTGTTGAAGTAGACAAACACGCTTCGCCCCTGACTTTCCCACTCGTGGATGCGATCGGCCCACCAGTGCAAATCATCATCAGAGTAGGAGCCGGCGTAGAGATTGTTGGCGTCCGGGCCGTGGAGGCGCACATAGACGAATGAGCCCGTTGCGCGCAGGATACACGGGAGGTGCGCCCCGCTCATCACGCAGTAAGCCGCTCCTTCGCGTTCCAGCAGCGAAAATACCTCTTCCGTGTGCCAGCTTGGGTGTCGGAATTCAACAGCTACTTTGATCCAGGGGGGCACCTGTTCTAGAAAGTAGGCTAGGCGGGCCGAGTCGCAGCCGAACTGTGGAGGAAGCTGGACGAGTAGAATACCCAGTCGATCGCCCAGGCATTGAAGTCCCTCACTCATCCGTTCCAACCACTGTTCTGGCGAGTAAAGACGCTTGGAGTGCGTTAGACCGCGGGGCGCTTTTACGGTCATGAGAAATCCTTGGGGGAGGCGCGATCGCCAGTTAGCTAAGGTAGTGTTTGGTGGCCAGTGGTAGTAGGTGCTATTAACTTCGACGGTTTGATAGTGCTGGATATAGCAATCGAGCCTAGAGCGAGGCGGTAGCTGGTGGGGATAAAGCACACCTTCCCAATGGTCGTAACTCCAACCTGAAGTGCCAATGTGAACACTCATCGCCTTTTTACTCCAACGCAGATTGTGTTTGTGTTTGAATTTAAGTTTAGTTGGCTGGCATCGCTACCGCACTCTATCAATCAGCTAAAAATAGAGAGAGCAAGTTGAACTATTAAGAACTCCTTTAAACGCTGAGCCTGACTTTACTGCTTTGGGCGATCGTCTCAGGCTTTTCTATATTAGACATCTCCACAAACTCCTAAATTCTTTCCCAGCTTGGTTTTTGGCTGCATGCAGTTTGGTAGAAGGCAGCCATAAACCAACGCTTAAATAAGGGTAAAAAGATTTTTCAATAAAAAATGCCAGAATTATACTGCCTAAATTTTATTATTTTTAGCTATTTTTATGAACATTGAACTATGGCACTAATCCGGCATCTTATTAATCCACCTACGCCGAGAATTACTGGCTCTTCATGCTCATATTTTCAGCACAATTCCTCTGCTAATAATCAAAAAACATTCATCTACCTAATTAGAGGTTCTACTACTATTTTTCTCGATAATTCTGTTTTTTTTCTTGCATTTTAGGCGAAGCAATCTCTTAACTTATAGTTCTTTTTAATTAGGAATCATGGCATCATACATAAGCTTTATACCCTTTAAAGTGTTGCTCCTGATTTCATTCTTCGCCTCACTAACGGCATTTTTTTATGTCTGTCGTTTCTCCATTTTTTCCAACTACTACATCAACGCTTTCTTTCTCCGAATATCTCACAAATTTTTTATTTTTTAAAGTGGGTGTTTTCGGCTGCTATGAATAGTGTTTTTCTGAGCTTGATAGCCTGTATTTTTTTATATTGGCTCTTTATAGCTATCTACTATTAACTCAAATTAACTTGATATTTGCATCAATAATTGCCATTAACAATCATTTTTTTACCTGTGCTAATAACAATACTCCGGACAGTTTTTAAAGAAGGATGCGACGCCTACGGCAAGCAACGCTTACGCAATAAATCACAGAA
>NZ_JAUBRK010000066.1:0-42097 GCF_036701825.1 Microcoleus sp. MOSTC5
TTTGAGCCAAAATTCTCATGAAACTAATGATCGATCGAACCCTCGCTCGATTTATGAATGATTTGCGATCGCTATATTCCCGTAAAAAACCCGGTTTCTGTATCCATGAGTATTAAGGTGCCAGCAACTTCGCATCTCCCGGCTGCGGCTGCGGTATCTCCGGGGAATTCGATCGCCCTTGTGGTTTTTCCCCCGCCGTTGTGCGCCCACCCCCGGAACTTTCCGTAAAAACATCAACCAAAGCTTGAACCAAAGCATCCCGCTGCGCTCTATTTAACCTTTGAATAGCAGCACGATCCTGTTCCATTGGATTTGAGCGCAAAACGTCGTTTCCCGGATACACGCTTTCCACCAAATAATCGGGAGTCGCCCCCAAATAGTCAGCTAAACTCAACTTCCAATCAAATCGGTAATTGGGCGGGCGTCCTTTGACAAATACGTGATATCGAATCAACCGCCCGACTAAAGTATTGGTAGGATCGACTTTTCCAGTTTCCTTAGAAATGTAGTTATTCTCGATCGGCAAATCCGGCAATTTTTCATACACCAATTTCCACGCATCTTGCACCCTCACTTGCAATGGCGCAGATTGTTGAGCCACCTGCTGCACGGACGCAGACTCAGGACTCCGCAGCAGCGAAGGTTCCAAAGCCGACAGACTCAATTCGCCCGATTCCAATACCCAACTCAAAAGCGTGAAAATCGCCACACTCAAAGTAACGCACAGAAAACTTAAGCCCTGCTTTAATTTATTCACGGTTTTGACACTTTTAAACATAGAAAAATTTCATAATCTTACGACCAGCAAAGTCCTACTTTCTAAGTTTATGAATTAGGAAAAGAAATCTGGTTGGCAGCATCCTGATTTTATAAAAAGCGTTTTTTAGCAGTGCGAGCTTCCGGCTCAGTTGCTTATATAAAATAAACCGAGTTTTTCGCCTAGGCGCGCCAGTCTAGTTTAAAAAAGTTTTGGGTTTTGAGTTGACAAAAATTGCTGGCAACTCACCACTCAAAACCCAAAACTCCCGAAGTCTAGATATCTCCGATTATTTCCGGCTGAGTCAGTTCGTCCGACATCTCAAATATCGCCCGCATTACAGGTTTCATTTGATGGTCGTCCATATTGTCAAAATCTTCATAGCGACGGCGTTTTGCGCGGTTCGCCACCTGTACCGTAATCCGATAGCGGTTGGATGCAGCACCGATCAACTCTTCCGCCCGACGGGTTAGCTGAGTTGAATCGAAGGTTGGACGCTTAACCATGAGACTACCTACTTTATGTAATGTTACATTCTAGTCTAGTATGTCAAGATTCATAATTTATTAACTGAGTATCATTGCTTATGCAGGCAGCAACAGCCTATTCCTTTGGTCACTTGCATCGGGGAAATTCTCATCCCCTCAAATTGGTTGCTTTCGGTGACAGCTTAATCTACGGTTTCGGCGACGGTGTAGGCGGTGGCTGGGTAGAAAGACTGCGCCGACAGTGGATGTTACCGGAGAGTGCAGGACACGTTTTATACAATTTGGGCGTTCGGGGCGATCGCACCTATCAAGTCTCCCAGCGCATGGAAAACGAGTTTCGCCACCGTGGCGAACTCAGAAACCGCGTCCCGGATGCGATTATTCTTTCCGTCGGCCTCAACGATTCGGCAAGAGTGCAGTCGCCTACCGGGCGCAGCTACACTGAGTTTGAACATTTTAAAAATGTTTTGGATAATTTATTAGACACTTCCCAACAACTTTGTCCGGTGATATTTGTCGGGATGGTGCCGGTGGATGAAAGTAAAATGCCTTTTCAAGATTGTTTGTACTACAGTCATGCCGACCAATATCGGTATAAGGAAGCAACCAAATTAGCTTGTCAGTTGCGGGGAATTCCCTATTTAGATATTTTTGATAAATGGGTAAATCGGGGCAGTGATTGGTGGCGATCGCGCCTGATTGCAGACGGGCTGCATCCCAATGCAGCAGGGTATCAATCTTTATTTGAAGATGCAACGAGTTGGGAACCGCTAGCCTCTATTAGTCATTAGTCAGTAGCCATTAGTCATCAGTGCTAACTTTCGCGACATTCTGAAGGGGCGCTTAGCCTCTAGATTGAGCGAAATTCGCCTGACTTGCACCGCTCAAACGGAAGATTATCTAGCGAAAACTCAAGAAATACTAAAAAGTAACAATCGGTACTTAAAATGGTCAAATCATCCAAAAATTCCCCAGTTAGTCTAGATGCACTTATTCCCAGAGACGCATTTGAAATTAAAGATCAGCAAGAACGCAATATGGGAAGAAGTATCCTCACTATAGGTATTCGCGATCTAGAACAAAGTTCTTTTTTCTATCCGTTTTTGCGAAAACCGGATTTTCAAAGAGAAACTAATGAATGGGATGCAGCAAAAATATGCGAGTTTATTGAAAGTTTTTTAGATGGAGATTTAATCCCCGCAGTTATTCTTTGGCGAGGTAGTAGCCACTATTTTGTCGTTGATGGTTCTCATCGACTGAGTTCGTTACTTGCTTGGATTAATGATGATTATGGCGATGGTAAGATTTCTAAACAATTTTATGACGGTAACATCACTGACGAACAGAAAGAGGCGGCAAAAGAAACTCGAAAACTAATTAAAGAGAAAATAGGAGCTTACAAAGATTATCAATCATTGACTTCACAAGCAGGTCAAGTTAATCCTAAAATGCTGGAAAGAACCAGGAACTTAGGGGCCTCAGCGATTTCACTTCAATGGGTTGAAGGTGATGCTAGGAAAGCGGAGGAATCTTTTTTCAAAATCAACCAGAAAGCAGCCCCGATTAGCGAGACTGAGATGAGGTTGCTACTAGCACGTAAAACACCTAATGGTGTGGCTGCGCGTGCGATCGTGAGAAGTGGTAATGGTCATAAATATTGGTCGGAGTTCTCTGAAGAAAAACAGGATGAGATTGAAACAGTAGCGCAAGAAATACACGAACTTATATTTCAGCCCAAACTTTCAAATCCCATTAAAACCTTAGATGTACCAATTGTGGGGAATCTTTCATCTTCGGATAAGCTGGAATTGATTTTAGAATTTATAAATATTGTCAATAACATATCAACCGATAATCAGTTGGGAGAAGATTCAACAGGCGATAAAACTATTGAGCTACTAAAGCAGTGCAAAAAAGTGGCTCAAAGAATCAATAGCAAAGATCCTTCATCTCTGGGTTTACATCCATTGGTATACTTTTATACTCAACAAGGAAAGCCAAAAATTGGTTCCTTTTATGGGGTGGTTAGTTTAATTTTACATTTACAACAGACTAAATCTTGGTCTAAATTGATCGAGGTAAGAAAAGACTTTGAATGGGTAATTTGGAATTATGATATGGTTCCACAACTTGTTGCCAAGAAGAGTGACGCATTACAAGCTAGAGAGTTAGTGAGAGACTTCTACTTAGAAGTTATTAATAAGTTGTCAGGAGGTATAGATAAAAAGAATGTTATCACAGAAATAAGATCCGGCGATAAAAGATTTGCGACTCTGAAAATTCCAAAGAAAGCCGACACTGGGGAAATTCAGAGTAAAGAATTTTCGAGAGAAACCAAAGCATCTGCGTTTATCAGAGAGGCTCTACCAGGCTGGCCAGTTTGTAAAATTTGTAAAGGGTATCTGCCTTGCAGATTTAATAGTATCGATCATATTACAAGAAAAGCTGATGGGGGTTTAGGAACTTTAAAAAACGCACAATTAACTCACCCATACTGCAATACTACCTATAAAAATTGAAAAAAAACTTGTGTTCTATTTAATGTAGAGCCAAAATATTGCGATCGCCGACAGTTAAATTTTAGCGACAGGCAATTGCTTTTTTGTTAAATCAATCTCATACAATTTGGTATGCGCTCGCGATCGCATATCAAACCGCTTTGTCCGTAAATCCTATTAATTGCAGAGACAAGGTAGATAAGGGAGATAAGCAACATAAGGATTTTAAGGAATTTAAGCCTGTTAAAATCCACACTAAGAATAAAAATATTTATTTTAAAAAACCGTATCTTCCCCCCACAAAAAATAAAAACATTCAACAATGATTACATAAGTGAGGGAAAGAGCAAGTTCGGCAGGAATCAATCAGCCTATTAACAGCTTGCTTCTCCTCAATAAAAAACTTGTGTAAATTGGAGAATCAAAAATGTCTGTATTACATCGTATTAAATCCGGTACATCTGTTTTATTAACACTGGGAACAGTTGCCGCAACCGCAGCGCCGATGCTAGCTCCCGCGCCTTCTTTTGCTCAGACAGCTTTTTCGGATGTTAATAATAACTACTGGGCAAAAGATTTTATTCAAGATTTGTCAGAAAGAGGAATTATCAAAGGATTTCCCGATGGCAGTTTTCGCCCGGATGCACCAGTAACGCGGGCTGAATTCGCGGCAATGATCCGTTCTGTGAAAAAGGCAAAAACCCGGGCTGCTGTAGGGTTTGCCGATGTTCCGTCTAATTTTTGGGCAAGCGGGGCGATCGCAGAAGCTTACGAAATGGGATGGATGTCTGGCTATCCCGGCAATGTTTTCAGGCCGGCACAGCAGATTCCTCGCGTTCAAGTTGTAGTGGCTTTAAATAACGGCATGGGCTATGAGCCTACCTGCAATTTTCAAGATGTTCTCAGCTACTATAATGATGCTAGTGAGATTCAAAGTTATGCTGTCAAAAGCGTTGCTGCTGCTACTGAAAAACAGTTAGTTGTCAGCTATCCCAATCCTAAATCTCTCAAACCGAACAAATCAGCAACGCGAGCTGAAGTAGCTGCTTTTATCTATCAAACATTAGTGAGTACCAATCAAGCAAGAGCAATTAATTCTCCTTACATTGCTAAGATTGATGTTAGCGAGTCTGTTGCTGTGAAAATTCCCAGCGGGGCGACTATTCCAGTAGAGTACGCAAAAGGCAAGATTTTGCTCGGCCCCAATGACAAGTCTCCGATTACGCTGACTGTAGCTGCGGATATCACGGGCAATAATGGCCAAGTGCTCATACCGGAAGGCTCGAAAATTAGCGGCGAATTGCGATCGACTGCTTCGGGCGTTCAGTTTGTGGCTCAAGAATTAAGTATCATCAACGGCAGCAGAGTGCCTCTCAAGGCCACTTCGCAACTGATTACTAGGAAAGAAACTGTTACCAAGGGCGTTAATGTTGGTAATCTGGTTAAGAATACGGCGTTGGGTGCAGCAGCAGCGGCGGCGATCGCAGGTGTTACGGGCGATCGGGCGATCGCGACTGAAGAGGTGCTCGGCGGCGCGGGAATCGGGACTTTGATCGGGGTGTTTTTGGGGAGAGATAAAGTCGATTTGTATGCTGTTAATCCCGACACCGATTTAGATTTGCAGTTGGATTCCGAGTTGGTAGTTCGTACTACTACCACAGGCATTTGTAGCGCTCGATAAAGCCGATACTTGAAGCCCCTCGCCTTGCAGGAGAGGGGCTTTAATTTGTCTATTTTACCTGGCTACAGGTGCATCTAATCAAACAATTATTTAGAATTTTTTAACTTGTGAATTTCTACGGACATCCCAAACTTTCTCGGGTAGAAACTCTCGTTACGGGATTGACACCATCTGCTTTCTCGCACAGGATATTCACTTGATAAGCGTCGATAATCGCGTCAGTAAAATCAGCACCGGAAATTGCAGCATCATAAAACCGAGTTCGAGTCATAATTGCCTCGGAAAAATTAGCATTCGTCAAATTAGCGCCGTCGAATGTAACTCTATCTACCAAAGCACCGGAGAGGTTGGCACCTGACAAGTTGGCCTTCAGCAAAACTCCCTTAGTCAAAATCGCATTAGTTAAATCAGCACCTTGAAAATTTGTTCCCCGCATTTGGGCCGCGACAAATGTTCCCCCCGCTAAATCCGAGTTGGAAAAATCGCGATCGGACAAATTAATATTTGTGTAATTAATATTTGTTTTAGGCAGCGCAAATGCCGGAGTAGCACTCAGCAGCACCCACCCACAAGCCAACACTAAACTTAAAATCAGGCTCAGGAAAATTCGGAAAACACTTTTCATGATGATGGGAATGGGGAATTGGGCATAGTTGACTGTTAACTCCTGACTAATGACTAATGACTAATGACTAATGACTAATGACTAATGACTAATGACTAATTAAAATCGCTTTACCCAATCTTCGCCAACGCGAAGTGTCAAGTCAGAATTGATTTCACCGGTAGAAGATGCTTCAATTTTACCGCCGCCTAACTCTTTTTGCA
Organism: Microcoleus sp. MOSTC5; assembly: GCF_036701825.1. Taxonomy (NCBI): domain Bacteria; kingdom Bacillati; phylum Cyanobacteriota; class Cyanophyceae; order Oscillatoriales; family Microcoleaceae; genus Microcoleus; species Microcoleus sp. MOSTC5. Next base: position 6,253 of record NZ_JAUBRK010000066.1, read on the forward strand.
GTAGATTCGCTGCCTCTAAATCGCCTTGCTGAACAATAATTTGACTTTGACGCTCCTTCTGGGGCGAATCCTGCACTACAGATACATTAAAAAAGCCCTTTTTTCTGAGAAATTCAGCAACGGTTTTTGCGGTTGCTGGTTTATTAGAAGCGTTTTGGACAGCTATTTTGAGGTTTTTGGGCAAAACAGACTCGGTTGGATTGCGAAATCGTCCTTGTGCAAAATCCGGCACGCTCTGGTTGAAATATTGTGTCATAATGCGATCGACCTTGAGCGCATCTAAAATCCAATAACTCCTCAAATCCCCTTGTTTTGAGCTAGAACTTCCAGGCAACATTACCATTTTAAAAGTATCTCGCTCTAATTGCAAACCGAAATTTGCCAGCGTCAATATTTCCTCATAATTGAGGTTTGTATCCACATATTTTTGCATCAATCGAACAATTTGTGGCAAGCGTACCAATACTGATGGACTTGTGAGGCGGTTCCGAATAACTTGAATTAAAGATTGCTGCCGCTGAATGCGACCAATATCTCCTAAACCGTCGTTGCGAAATCGAGCAAATTGTTCTGCTTGTTCTCCGTCGAGAGTTTGCCATCCCTGGGCTAAGTTTATTTTTAACTTTTGGGCAGTATCTGTATAGGACATCGCGCGAGGTACAAACACCTCAACTCCGCCCAACAAATCGACTAATTCCCGAAACGCACTGCTGCTGACTCGCACGTATCGTTCAATTCTCGTATTGTTCAGCATACTGCTAACCAATCGCGTCGCCAAAGCTGCTCCTCCCGTCGCATTGGCTTCGCTAATTTTGCTGAATCTAATTCCGGGAACATCGACTTTAGTATCTCGCGGAACAGATAGCAAACTAATAGATTTATCTCTAGGATTGAGGTGCAATAAGAGTATTGTATCGCTGCGACCCTCAAAAATCTTAGGGCCATTGGCTGCTGCTTCCGGCACGCGGTCAATTCCCAATATCAAGATATTAACTGGGCGCGATAAGCGGTATCCAGAGTTGGATGATGTATAGTTAAAGCCCGTAGCCTCTAGGACTCTACTGATAATTGGCGGTTCCACGGGAGCTAACAGGGCGCTAATTGCCCCGATTGCGGCGGAGATGGCGGCTGTGAAAACCAGGAAAAATAGCCCCAATATATACAGGAATAATTTAGGCTTTTTTCGAGATTCTCGATCGACTGGTTTAACAAAGTTTCTTTTAAAGATTGACAAGTTTTTCATTGACTTGCTGTTGATTATTGCATTTTTTCAGCTTTGCAGTAAAACTTGGGCGGTGCTTCTCGAAAATATTTGAGCAAAGCCGGACACAGCCAGCCTTCGAGATTTTTCGATTCCCACCGATACCAGTTACCGCCGTATTCTGCTTTCAACCACAGCATTTCTGCTTGATATCCGGGAAATGGATTGGCTGAAAATAAGAGTCGGAAACCTTGAGTGGCATTGGGAATGTCTGCGACAAGCGCGTTAATCATTTCCGGGACACCCTGAACAAATGGTTCTCGGACAAGTCCGACTCGCTCGTCGTCAAAAACCCAGGTGTAGTGTTCGCGATAGGGATAAATTACCATCATGGCATTGGACATGGTATTTTCCTCTTTTCATTTCATTTGTTTGGTCAGCGAAAAGGCAAGTCTTGATAAATTATATTCTGTTGCCCCGTAGTTGTGCACTATCCGATTTGACAACCCTGTTTTAACTTAGGAAATCTCGCGGGTTATTTACAAACTTTGTTCGGCGCGGGCGGACTTGTGAACTTTAGGCAGAGCGGGCTTTAGAGCTGTTTTTTTAGTTTTTTTTATTTTCGGTAAATGGTAGCAAAATTAAAGACGCTTAAACGTGATTCATTGCAGAATTTTTTCTTCTAATTGTGCCTAGTTTTATAACCCTTATTACCTTTGTAGTAATGACGAATATAGCGGTTTTCAAAAAACTGAGGTATGCCCTATGCCCTATGCCCTATGCCCTATGCCCATGAGTACCTCATCTTTCTGAGAAAGGCTATAGTTTTTATTCACCCAAACTATGAGGACGGACACCCTAACTACAAACCTTTAACTGTTTATAGTTGGGTGTTATGTTTGTTTTCGGGAATATCCAGCTCAAATTCTCGTCAGCTCAACCAGCGCCTTAGCTAAATATTGATACTGCGGCAAAGTATTGTATAACTGAGCCGAAATCCTCACCAACTGCTTACTAGCATCCGGCCAAGGAATCACCGGAACTTCTATTTTAAAAATCTCCCACAGCGCCTCTTGCAAAGGTGGAATTCCTCCCTTTGCAACCGCATCAGACTGGGAGTCTGCCAGTGGCACAACTGCCATCGAACCCACCATTTCATCGGGACATGGCAGTGGCAAACTTAATTTGTCAGCCAATATTTTTCTCCCCGCCAACGCCAAAGCATGATTTTTTGCCCTCAATTCCGGCCAGCCACCGCTCAACAAAGAACCCATAAAATCAATAGCTACAGGCACGCACAAATACGGGCTAGGATCGACTGTTCCCATCCAGTCAAATTCTAGTTGAAAGCGCGATTTATCAGCGCGGGGCGAGTTAGCACCGTGACTGATCGTAGTTGGGCGAATAGCATCTTGCTTGTCGCGCCGCACGTATAAAAATCCCGCACCTTTCGGGGCGCAGAGCCATTTGTGGCAATTTCCCGTATAGTAAGCCGCGCCAATTTCATCTAAATTCAGTGCTACCATTCCCGGCGCGTGAGCTCCGTCTACTAATACATCCACGCCACGGTTAGCCAACTCGCCAACTAACTGTTTGATGGGAAATATTAAACCTGTTTGGCTCACAACGTGGTCTAATAAGGCTAACTTTGTTTGCGGTGAAACGCGCTTAATTATTGCTTCAATAATTTGTTCTGGTGACTCAATGGGAAAGGGGACTTCTGCTACTATTACTTTAGCGCCTGTACGTTCGGCTACAAAATTAAGTGTGTTGCGGCAAGCGTTGTATTCCTGATTTGTAGTTAGCAATTCGTCGCCCGGAGAAAAAGAGAGCGATCGCAACACTGCATTTACTCCCGTCGTCGCATTCGGGACAAATGCCAAGTCATCCTCACTCGCACCGATAAATGCGGCTAACTGATTTCTCGCATTATCCAACAAAGGCTCAAATTCCCGCATTAAAAAGCGCAAAGGTTCTCTTTCCAGTTGTTCCCGAAAAGCGGTTTGCGCTTCCAGTACGGGAATCGGACAGGCTCCAAAAGAGCCGTGATTGAGGAAAGTTATATGGCGATCGAGCAACCAATATTCGTTAATCATTAGTAATTAGTCAGTAGTCAGTAGTCAGCAGTCAGTAGTCATTAGTCAGTTAACTGTTAACTGTCAACTGTCAACCGTTACTCATTTTACCTTTTAATTGCTCAAACTCTTCTAATGTATTGCAATTCGATAACATTACTGCTTCTCGTTCTCCGACAGGTAGAGGGATTGCGGGGATTTGATTTAGCCACACTTGAAAGGAACGTCCACCTCGGTCAATAAAACTTTGCAAACTGGGCAGAGATTGTTGGCGGTAGAAGCCGCACAAAGGTTCCCAGCGCGAATTTTGATAAGGCACAACTGCTAAAGTTGATGGGGGAAACTCGGTTAACTGACTCGCCCACTTCTGAATAATCTGGGCATCCAACAAAGGCAAATCGCAAGCTAACAGTAAAATCCACTCGGCGGCAATTTCTGTCAATCCCTGAGTCAATGCAACCAAGGGCCCGGAGCCCGGATTGTACTCTACCAGAAATTGGGATGTTTCGGTTAAGGTCGATCGATAGCGATCGGGCCAAGCAGTCAGAACATAAACTGCTGGCGTTATAACTGCGGCAACTTCCAACGCCCGCTGCAATAGGGATTTGCCCTCAATTTCCAGTAGAGCTTTATCCCTACCCATCCGCGAACTTTGACCGCCGGCAAGCACAATTACAGCAATTTGATGATTAGTCATTGGGAAGAAGGAAGAAGGAAGAGGGAAGAGGGAAGAAGGAAGAAGGAAGAGGGAAGAGGGAAGAAGGAAGAGGGAAGAAGGAAGAGGGAAGAAGGAAGAGGGAAGAGGGAAGAAGGAAGAAGGAAGAGGGAAGAGGGAAGAGGGAAGAAGGAAGAGGGAAGAAGGAAGAAAAATTTCTCTCGGTAGGGTGCTGTGTACAAAGCCTGCTCAATGTAGCGTACCCACTGCACACACAACCCGATCAATCATTTTCAACTCAAAACACTAACGGCTTTGCTAACTTCCTCAAGTTTTTGCACGACTTGACCGCCGATCAATAAATTTTCTGCCTCAATTAAACCCGAACTCATATCTAAACAAACTCCGCTGCGCCACAGATAAAAGCCGCCGTTCCAGATAGCGGACTGCATCAATTCCGATTGTTTACCCAGCAACACTTCCTGCATTTGTTTTAATAACTCAGAGGCTGATTCCAAGGCAGGATTTGTGCTGCTAAAACCGTAATCTCCGTGAGCTAACAGCACTCGCTCGAACTCCGCATCCGGCTTAGCAATGCCAATAATCGCAGTGCGATCGCGCGGCAAATCGCAGCTTCCCTCCAATCCCTTGACTGTGGTATAATTTTTGATTCCCCGGAACTCAAAGGCTTTTTGAAACATACCTTCTGTCGGCGGGTGGACGTAGCCGGAGATGACGTTAACGTCGCCAACATAGGGACACCACATCAACTCCATTGTCGAAAAAGGCGGCCGTTTGCCGATTTCGCGGCGGTAGGGAACTAAAGCGGCGGCTTGAGGAAAATGCTTGGGAAGGTAAACAAAACCTAAACCCGTACTGTCAAAAACTTGCTGAACTTTTTCTAAACGGAGTTTGCTCCAGTCAACTCCCAAACCGCGCCAAATTTCAATCAAGGGAATGCCTTCCTTGGTTGGCATGGTATCGCCCCCGTGCATGATGGTTGGGACGCCAGATGCTGCTAAAATTAGAGCTGTTAAAGGGCTAATTGGAGCTGTGCGCGATCGCCCGTCGTAAGCAACGCCAAACACGGCGACGGTAGAGACGGAAAACCCTTTTTCTCGGTTTGGGGGGGCAAGCACAGGCCCCAATTCTTCATAACCATCGAGCATTCCGGCTAATTCTTCGCCGGTGGGCCGTTTAATGCGGTGGGCAATCATAAAAGCTCCGATTTGAGTCGGTGTTGCTTCTCCCAGCAGCATCATCCGCGTGGCTGCTGCTGCTTCGGAGCGAGTTAAGTTTTCTCCTGTGTGTACTCCGCTGCCAATTTTTCGCAGCAATTCTCTAAATGCGTCACTCATAACTTTTGAAGTTGGTAATTGGTAGTTGGTAATTGGTAGTATTTAAACCGTTTTAAATTTAATTTTCAGAACTATCTATTCAAAATTATCGAATTATACCATTTCCCAAAAATAAGGCAATTGTTGGAAATATCCAAACCCTTATTTCATCAGTCATTCCCAATCTAAAATCTAAAATCTAAAATCTAAAATGGTATTAACTGCCTGATTTTTCTAGCTTGATGACATCAAAAGGCGGCACAAATTCCCGTACCAGATTCCAGAAATGGGCGATCGGCGGAATTTGCATTCGATCGTGTGTTGTCACCAACACCACTTCGCGAGTCCAAGGCGGATCGGCTACCGATTGACCGATCGCCGAAACCTTGGAATTTGAGCGCTCATGGGCGATCGACCGAACTGCTAAAGTGCGATCGGTTTTCGCCTCCACCAAAGCTGAATGCGGCAGCAAAGCAATCAATTCTCCCTGTCGCACCACACCGCGAAAAGCATCAAGAGTGTTGAGTTCCAAAACAGCATGAAGTTTAGCACCGATGCGTCCAAATTGTTCTTGCACCATCCGCTGCATTCCGTACCCATCCTTAAACACCACTTGCGGGTAACAAATCAATTCCGGCCAAGGTACTCGATCGTACTGGGCCAGGGGATGACCCGCCGCCATCAACACCTCGATCGGCTCATTGTAGAGCACCTCAACCAACATTTCCGGGGCTTGAGTAAAATAGCGGTTGTTCATCACCACCGCTATGTCCACCAAACCGTCTTTGAGGACTTTCAGAGCTCGATCGCTCCCCAGGGAAGTCACCCGCAACTGCACCTCTGGATAGTCGCGGCAAAACTTTTGCAGCACAGGCGGCAAATAAGCAGCGCAAACCGAGTGAATCGCAGCCACGCACAGTTCTGGCTGCTTTCCCGCCAGTAACTCTCCCAATTCTTCTGCTGCATTTCGCCAAGTCTGACAGATTTTGCGAGCGTGAGGCAGCAGGCGTTCCCCTCCCACAGTCAGCTTCGCGTGGGCCGTGCGGTGAAACAGCGACAAACCCACTTCTGCTTCGAGTCCCTGCACTTGACGGCTAATAGTCGATTGGGTAACGCCGCACTTCCGGGCAGCTTGCTGAAAGCTACCGGTTTCAGCAACTGAAAGAAATGCTTGAAGCTGCTCTAAGCGCATGGATGTTTAATTCGAGATGGTTTCAGAAATTTTACGGGAAGATAATCTGTGACATTAACCGATTTAGTAGAAGAATTTAGTAGACTTTGATACAGGTACAGATTAGTTTTGATTCCGGGGCGAGACGCGGGGATGCTTGGCTCTACGAATCAATTTCCTCGGGTAAGATTTATAAGTCCTCAAGTAGAGGTCGATTCTTCAATATAGAAGGGATTTCTGAATCTGCAAAATCATCAAAAAATGGATATAATAAAGATAAATTCATCGAATTTTGAAGGCTTGTAGCTCAAAGTTTAGAAGGAAATCCCCAGTCATAATCGCTTCATAAAATGCGCTAAATTGCTTGGTTTATCCCTATGCTTTGGACTTTAAAACTTGCCTTAAATTTCTTACCTCCTCGGGCATTATAATACCTGACTGTCCCTAAATCTCTCAATAAATGTACGAATATAGCAGGTCGGTTAAAACCTGCGGTGAACTTTCATCCCCGGACTAAAGCCACTCTTGTTTTCTGTTTTTTTTTGTATAAACTAGGAATTAGCGGGTCAGCAACACAAGTGCAAGTAGGATCGATCGCACAGGAAAGCCGAAATACTGCAATTTCTTAAGATTATGTCATTTAACCACAATTTTATTCCGCAAGGTGGATGTTGCCAGTGGCAACCCCAGTTGATGGGACTGCACGCGGTCAGCGATTTATTAATTGCCTTGGCTTATTATTCAATTCCAGCAATTCTGACATACTTTGCCCGGAAGCAGCGGGACGTGCCTTTGAGCAAGGGGTTTCTCCTATTGGGAGCCTGGTTTTTCTGCGGCGGGACAACTCACTTGATGCAAGTTTGGATGCTGGTGCATCCCAGCTACTGGCTGTCAAGTTCGATCGCCGCCGTTACCGCTATCATCTCTCTGTGGGCTGTAGCGTCCCTGATACCCTCGCTTTCTCAAGTGTTGGCTTTGGCTGGGGCGGCTTCTTTAGCAGGAAATACGGCGCTGGGAACTGAAAAGGTCGAAGGACGGCAAGCCGACTCTGCCATTAAAAATTCCCTCGCATTCCCCACAACCGAACTCCAGCAAATTAACGAGCAATTGCTCGCAGAAATAACGCAGCGCGAGCGAGTCGAGGAACTCCTGCTTGACACTGTAGACAAGCTGCAAGAAAGCCAAGAACGCTTCCGCGTTTTTCAGGAATTATCTCTAGACGGATTTAACGTGTTTCGCAGCATTCGCGACGAATCGACAATTGTGGATTTTGAATGGGAATACGTCAATCCCGCAGCCGCAAAAATTCAGCAGAGTACCCCTGAAGAATTAATCGGCAAGCGATTGCTAGAAGTGCGGCCCGGTCATAAAGATAGCGGTTTGTTCGATCGTTTCGTGCAAGTTGTAGAAACAGGAATTACCCTGGATACCGAGATTTATTACAACAGCGAAGGAATTGTCGGCTGGTTTCGGATGATGACTGTTAAATTGGGCGACGGCATTGCTATTTCTTTTAGCGATATTACTGGGCGCAAACAAGTAGAAGCCTCCCTGCGCAGCGCGCTGCAAAAACTCACTTCTCATTTTGAAAATACTCCTCTAGCGGTGATTGAGTGGGATGAAAACTTTCGGATCAGCGGGTGGTCGCCGGCAGCCCAGAAGATTTTTGGGTGGGAAAAAACTGAAGTTTTAGGCAAGCATTTTAGCGAATGGAACTTTATTTCTAAAGGCGATTTTGAAGAGGTAGAATCGGCAATTTATAGTTTAAAAAAACTAGGGACTCGCTGCAATGTAGTTCGCAACAGCAATTATAATAAGTGGGGCTCGTTCGTGCACTGCGAGTGGTACAATTCGGCTTTTTACAGCGATTCGGGACAGTTGGTATCGGTGCTGTCTCTGGTTTTGGACGTGACGGAACGCTTTAAATTTCTGGAAGTGCTGCGACAGTCTGAAGAGCGGTTTCGGATTGCGGCAGAAAGTGCCAGCGACTTGATTTACGAATGGGATATCGAGACCGGCATCGTGCTGTGGTTCGGTCACGTAGACAAACATTTGGAGTACGAAAAAGGCGGATTTCCGAGGACAAGAGCAGCTTGGAACAGTATCTTGCACCCGATCGACCGCGATCGAGTTTTGGCCGCGGTCGATCGGTATTTGAGTGCGCCAGACAGTTCTGCCGCCCCATTTTTTCAGGAATACCGCGTTCAGTCCCAGCGGGGCGGCGTGCTCCACTGGATCGATCGGGGCAAAGCAGTGCTTGACAAACAAGGCAATCCCTACAAATGGATCGGCGTGATTAGCGACATCAGCGATCGCAAAGAGGCCGAAGAACAGCGGAATCTAGCTTTGGCGCGGGAAAAGGCCGCCCGCCGCGAAGCCGAAGCCAGCGAACTGCTTTACCGCGTCCTCGCTGAAGCCATCCCGCAAATAGTTTGGACTGCCAGACCCGACGGCTGGGTGGACTACTTCAACCAGCGCTGGTTTGAATATACTGGCTTGACGCTGGAGGAAACTCAAGGCTGGGGGTGGCAGCTAACCCTGCATCCAGATGACGTGGAAGATTCTGTAGAACGCTGGAATACCTCCGTACAGACGGGGATGACTTACGAGGTGGAATACCGCTTTAAACGGGCATCTGACGGGGCTTACCGCTGGCATCTGGGCAGGGCATTGCCCGTGCGGGACGCTGAGGGGAAAATTCTTAAATGGTTCGGGACTTGTACGGATATTGACGATCGCCAGCGATCGGCCCAAACAGCCTATTTTCGCGCTAGAGCTTTGGCTTTGCTGTCGTCGGCTTCTCTGGATTACGAGGAGGCGCTGCAAGGTTTGGCAGATTTAACAGTACCGGCGCTGGGGGATTGGTGCTGCGTGCATTTGGTCGAGGCCGACGGCTCGATCCGCTTGCACGCAGTTGCTCACTCAGATCCGAGCAAAGTCGCTATGCTGTGGCAAATCGACCGGCGCTTGCCGCTAGACCCCCAGGGACGGCACGGAGTAGCAAAGGTGCTGCGGACTGGGGAGTCGAAGCTCTACGCAGAAATACCGGAATGGGTGATCGAGGCGATTGTGCCGGACAGGGAACTGCTGTCCGTGCTGCGATCCCAGGCGCTGTCGGCAATCTGCGTGCCGCTGATCGCTCGCGGGCGGACGCTGGGAGCGATTTCGCTGCTGTGCGGGGAGTCCGGCCGCCGCTGCGGGGAGGGGGATTTGCTGTTGCTGGAGGATTTGGCGCGGGATGCGGCGGTGGCGATCGACAATGCGCGGCTTTACCGGGAAGCAGCGGAGGCCAACCGGATTAAAGACCAGTTTTTGGGAACGCTTTCTCACGAGTTGCGGACGCCTCTGAACGCGATTTTGGGCTGGGCCCAAATGCTGCGGCAGCGCCAGATGAGTGCCGAAAAAACGGCTGTAGGTTTGGAGACTATTGAGCGAAACGCGCGGTTGCAGACTCAGATGATTGAGGATTTGCTGGACGTTTCCCGGATTGTGAGCGGCAAAGTGTGTTTGAAGCTGTTCCCGGTGGATTTGGTGCGGATTGTAGAAACGGCCGTGAAGGCGCTGAGCCCTGATGCTGAAGCTCGGGGAATTGAATTGGCGAGTTTTTGCGGCGAAGGGGTGGGCTTGGTGAGGGGCGATGCTACTCGTTTGCAGCAGGTGGTGTCTAATTTGCTCTCGAATGCGATTAAGTTTACGCCGCCATCCGGTCGCGTGGAAATAAGGCTCTCGCAGGATGGGGAACCGGGAGCAGCGGGTGGCGCTATGTTGTCTGGGCCGTCTCCGGTTCACTCTGTTTCGATCGTTGTCAGCGATACGGGAATTGGCATTAGCAAGGAGTTTTTGCCGTTTGTGTTCGATCGCTTCCGCCAAGCTGACAGCACTTCTACGCGCAATTACGGCGGGCTGGGACTGGGATTGGCGATCGTCCGCCATCTCGTGGAACTCCACGGCGGCAGTGTCTGGGCCGAAAGTCCTGGGGAAGGACTCGGCTCGACTTTCGGAGTGCGGCTGCCAATTTAGCAGAGCTAAAGTTTGGATTTTTAATAAGTTATTGAGTGCAAAATTCAATATTTAAGTTCTGCGTAAGGTGCTTATGGCGCACCCTAAATTTACAGCGATTTCCGCTGTTATGCAGTACAATTAATAACAATAAAATATCAGTGGGTAGTCACAGCTAATCAAAGCATATTCGCTCGATAATAGCTGCTCTTAGTCAGGATGATGAAATTGTTCATGCTTTCACGACTTTTGCAGTGACTTTAGCATTATTTTTTTTAGCATACAGTTCAATGCTGACTATTTTTCACCACCATTAAATGCTGTATTTGCTAACAATAACCAGTTTGGGGATTGCGATTGGTGCTTTGTGGGAAGTTGCCGAATGGACGGCTGGTATTGTTCTCTCAACCGAAGTGATTGAGAGCCTGAATGATACGATTATTAATTTGATTGTGGATAGTTTTGGAGCTGCAATAGCTGCCCTAACTAGCTTGTGGACGTGGCAAGAATGGATGCACCCCAGTGCGGCAGTTGGGAATCAAGCATCGATCGCCAATAGTCCGAGCGATCGCACTTAACTGAAAGCATTATCATAAGTTTTTCCTCAATCATCTTCCATCAGGTGGATATTTTTTTATGGCATTAGACAGATGACAAGGTTGGGCGAGTTAGATTAAATTAAGATAGAAGGCAGATCTTGAAATAATGTAGAAAAGGGCAAATAGACCTTTTACCTAAATCAAATTGTAAGATTTTCAATTCCCATTGTTGCAATTGTTGCAAGAAGTTGATGGTTCAGAACCGGGAGGATTTTAGGAAAATCAAATCAACCACAACGGCAGTGAGTGTGTTGAGTTAAACCTTTTATTTACCGGAGATTGCTCAAATCAGTTCCCAAACATCAGGCATCCTGCCTGTGCTGAACTGAGTTTTCTGGATAAGTCTCATAGCTAACCATAAGGCGATCGCTTGCGATAGGAAGACAAGCAGAACCTCTTTCTTACCTCGTTTATTTTGACGATCAATTCAGCAATAAGGTGTATATAATGAATCAACCAGAATCCTTGTCCCAACCGCTGACCCAAAGCGAATTCGTCGCAACTTTTCGCTTGTTCAGTCGATTTAGCTTCTGGATACAGTTATTCTTGGGTGCTGTTTCCGGCATTGTTTTATTATTTGCGATGTTGGGTCGCAACATGAGCGAACAAACCAATAATAATGCAGGTATTGGTTTCGGGGTATTTTTAGCGATAGTTGGTCTTTTATTGCTGTGCTTTAGAATTTATTGGGATTTTCGCTACAGGCTTTTAGGCAGACTTTTGCACGCGGAAAATTCCGAGGTATATCCCAGCAAAGAACATATTACTCACACCTTACGGATAGGATTAATTTCTAGTTTGGTGGGTGTATTAATCGCGTTTGTCGCTTCTGAAGAAACAGTTGCTGTAGTCCTAGCGAAAACTCTCAGTCAACCGCAAGCGATGGCAGCTTATGCGCCAGAAAATGTCATTCGTTCCCTAGATATTTTTGTGACTATGGCAAACGTCAATCTGATTGGCGCTCACTTTTTTGGAGCTGTTACTTCTCTTGGGTTGCTCAATTGGGTAGAAGAGTAATTGGCAGCATGAGCGATCGCTAAATGCCAACACAGCTCCTATGTCGTTAGGACTTACAAGGGCTGGCACATTTAACTAAGATTTGTAGTTTTGCACAATCTTGGCGAAAGAGAGCGAAGACTGTGCAGCTACAAGCTAAAAAAACTGGCTATTTGGATGAACATCTAATCTGGAATTGGTAGCGATCGCTCCTGCTAATGGTAATCGGCCCGCTCCACCGTTTTTAAATTTTAAAAATGTAATTATATTAATTATATTGAAAGATATTTCATCTATCTTGAAAGAGATAGATTTTGAATCATATCAACTCCGGTAGCATCGGAATTAATATTACCCAGAGTCAGGACACGGCAGTGCCGTGTCCCTACCCCAATTAATTGTAGGGACACGGCACTGCCGTGTCCTCAGTATCATTCCGATGCAACCGGAAACGATATCATGCCAAACAAAACTTAGGCTCATATTCTGAAAGTTCAGCTATATCCGTGGCATTCAGCTTCCTAAATCACCCTCCGCAAATCCTCTCGCTCTTAATTCTCCGGCCATTCTTGCAGGGCGATCGCAATTCCCTGTTTTAATCTTGGTTCAAGGCTCTCTTGGTTAACTAAAATTTCTAATTGCTGTCTGGCCTCAATAGCATTTAGCTGTTTGAGCGCAGCCGTGCAGTGCAGCCTGGTGCTGTTATCGGCATCTGCTAACAGTTGAATCAGCACATCTAGCGCTCTAATATCTCCTAATTGCCCTAGCCCTAAAGCTAAAGATTGTTTGATTGCCGCGGACTGCACGCCGGGATGATTGCTTTCGAGTAAATCGAGCATAATTTCAACAGCTTTGGCTTTTAATTCCGGCTTTTCCACTCGCCCTAAAACAGTGAGAATCTCTTGACAAATAGGAGAGTTTGTGTTAGTTAATTCGGCAATTAAGGTTTGCTGCAAATATTCTAAAGCAACTGCGGTTTCGCTCCAGCTTAGGGCGCGCACAGTTTCGATTTGCAATTCAACCGGAGTTGTGGGCGATCGCAGCAATTCAAATAAAGCAGCCGCAGCAGCATCGGTTTTCACTCGCCCGATCGCGATCGCCGCCAGCTTGCAAACTTCTAATCGGATGTCCGAAAGCAAAGGTTTGAGCAAGTTAACTAAATCTAATTCTGCATCTAAATAGGCGCGCGCGCCGAGAGCACGCACGGCTTCTTTTCTGACTGCTGTCGCCGGATCTTTGAGTGCTGCTACCAGTACCGGCGGGATGCGGGAGTCGCGAAAGCTGCTCAGGGCCTCGATTGCGGCGGCCCGCACCGCAACTTGAGAGTCTCCGACTACGCTCAACAGCGGTGCGATGGTTTCGGTGCGCCGAATTTGGGCTAGTGCTGCTGTTGCAAACTGTCGCGAGTCTTCTTGGAGTAGGAGAGTTGCGAGGGATTCTATGGCTGTCGGGCCGAAATTCCCTAGGGTTTCGGCGGCGATTTGGCTCAATTCTTCGTCGGAATTTTTGACCAATTCTACTAAAGCTTGAATCACTTCCGGGCGATCGAAGTTTCCGAGGATGCGGGCGGCAAACCACCGGGGCTCTGTGTCTGCGTCTGCGTCTTCGAGCACGGCAATTAAAGGTGCGATCGCGCCATTTCCCAGATTGGGCAATACTTTAGCAATTTCCCAACGGTCTTGAAAATCGCCCCATTCTAAGGCTTGTATTGCTAAACTGACAGCTCGATCTAAAATGTGTTGTTCCTGCGGCTTGCTGCCTTTGGCTGTCACTTGCTGCAAGCATTCGACTAACCCAGGCCAGTTTTGGCGATCGGCAGCGACTTGCCCTTGTTCTAAAAAATTAGACATAATTTTAGTTTTACTTCGATCGAGAAGCGAGATTGTTTGCTGCTAGCCTAGAGCCGGAGGTACTTTTTAGGAATCTTTGGCTACAATTATCCCTTTTTTGACATTTTTGTCAATCCATCATAATCGGTAAAATGAAACTAAAGCATTAATTTCATAAAGTTAAGCTATCAAGCTATACTTTTTGTAATTAAAAATCCTCAACCAATTAAAAATCAACAAATGAAGAGAGCTCTACTTTTAGTAAACCAGCACTCCCGAAAAGGGCAAAAGTTATCATCTCAAGCCACTGTAGAATTGCAAGCACTGGGTTTTGAGTTAATTGTAGAATCTACCGACCACGCCAGCGAAATTCCCGACACAATTCGGCGCTACGAAAATAAAGTCGAATTAGTAATAATCGGCGGTGGCGACGGCACTCTCAACGCTGCAATAGAAGGTTTGATAGACACCAAGTTACCCTTGGGTATTTTGCCGATGGGAACTGCTAACGACCTAGCTCGCACTCTGGGCATTCCTACAGATTTATCCGCAGCTTGTCAAGTAATTGCCAGCCAGAAAGTTCGGTTAATAGACTTGGGTTGGGTGAACGGCAAGCATTTTTTAAATGTGGCGAGTTTGGGATTGAGCGTGCAAATTAGCCAGCGGTTGACTAAAGACGTGAAGCAGCGCTGGGGAGTTTTCGCGTATGCTTTTACTGCTTTGCAGACAATTTTGTCAGCGCGACCGTTCAGAGCAGAAATTAAGGTAAACGACCAATTTTTTAATGTTAAAACTATTCAAATTGCCATTGGCAACGGTCGCTATTACGGCGGCGGCATGACAGTTGCCGAAGATGCCACAATCGACGACAAGCGACTGGATTTGTACAGTTTGGAAATAAAAAACTGGTGGGAAATCATTGCTTTGCTGCCAGCTATGAGGCAAGGAAATCATACCAGTTGGCCTAACGTTCGCGCTTTGCACGCTCAAGAATTTGAGGTTAATACTAGCAAACGCCGTCCGATTAATACCGACGGTGAAATCACCACTCACACGCCTGCAACATTCCGAGTGATTCCCCAAGCTTTAGCAGTTATAGCTCCTTCATAACTCATAACTAATATATCAGTTAACTGGTTCCCCGGCTGGAGCCGGGGAACCCATATCTAGAGGCTCTGCCTCGGTGCCGAAAATGGAGGCAGAGCCTCCGGATCTGCGTTACCAGGCTCCAGCCTGGTAACGAGTAATTTTCTTGTGCAACAGGCCGGAGAGCCTGTTCACTTAATAATCGCCTCCAGCGCCGTATTGCCACGCTTCAACTAATCGGTGAAAATAGTATTGCTGCTCCGGCGCTAAATTCTTCACCTGCGGTTCTACGGCTTTCCCCAAAGGCTGCAATCCCGTATAAAGTCCTAAATTTATATAATGAACCATCCAATCGAGCAAATTAGCTATTCCTACCTGCGGGATAATTTTCATCACTAATCCGGGATGGCTAGTTGCTGTTTTAAACAGAGTTTTTGACAAAGCCGGAAACAGTACGATATCCTGAAGAAACGGTTTGAGTACCGGTTCTCCCAACTCTTCCATTACCTGAAATACGGCAGCCAAAAGTTGATTGATTTGATTGGGGTCTATTCTTTGATTCATCGCAGCACTCATCGAACGCTGAAACAACCAGGTAACTGATAGATTCGGCTGGTAGGGTTGCAAAAGTGCGAGGGAATTGTTGCTGAGACTGTCGCTTGTCAAAGCTTCGTCAATTCCTAGAGTCAAGCGTTTGATGTGGCGCACCATAGCCCCGAAACCGCCGAAGCTGAGGGGAGATTGGCTACCGCTGCTGTCTCCGACTGGGAGTATGCGATCCCAAGGCGTTTTTAGAGGACTTTGGCGATAGCAGGGGAAGAATCCGTAGAGTGCTCTTTGGAATTTTAACTGTTCGAGTTCGACGTTTTGATATTGAGGAAGCAAGCGCAAATACTCTTCAAATAAGGTTTCTAAACTGAATCTTTCTGTGTCTGCGTCTATGTAGGTAAATAAGTAGGTGGTACGGCCGTCTCTGGCTGGAAATGCTTCCCAAAAATATTGGCACTGATTTTGCATTGGGGTGAAGGATGCAAATATGTCGCCGGTGTCGTTTTTGGGATATCCTTGAGCGCAACTGCCGACTACTAAACATACGGCGTCGGGTTTTTTGCCTTGTCTTGCTTGGCGGACAATGGGGGAGAAATGTCCCATTGCGTCTAATAATAATCGGCTTTTAAATAAGTTTTTAGCAGGTTGTGAAGCGGTATTTTCTGATTCAATAAGAACCCCATTTGGGTGAATTGTGGCTGTTTTAAATGGTGTATTTTCATATAAATTGCCTCCAGCTTCTAGGAATCGCTGCTTGAGGGTTTCTAGGAGGTAAACTGGGTCTATTCCGATGTTCAGTACGTCGCGCACCCAAATGTCGGGGGTGTTGGCAAAGCTGATGCGGGCTGGGTTGTATTCGGTGGCGATCGCCTTTTCTATCTCTTCAACAGATAGCAGATTTAGTTCTAAGAATGCGTCTAATTCTTTGCGAGAAATGTTCCATTCTTGCTCGCGGCCTCGCAGGATGCCACGTTCGAGTAGGGCTACTCGCCAACCCCGCACGGCTAAGGCTGTACCGATTAATATTCCTAGGGTTCCGCCGCCGATAACTATGTCGAAGTCGAGGGTTTCCAGGGGTTGTTGGCTGTGTTTGACTGCTTGGGGTGCTGGTGCGGTGTTTTGTTTGAGGTTTTCCCAGAGTCGATCGACTTTTCTCAGGCCTCCGAGGGCGTCTGCTGGCAGTTGGGAGAGGATTTGTTCGGTGATGGACATCGGGTTTTAGTATTAAACAGTGGCTGATTTTTTATAATTTAGCTTAGATCAAGGTTTCCGACAGTTTCAGGGCTTAAGCATGAGGTGGTGAGAAACCCGGTTTCTAACAATTTTGGGCTTAGTAACGAGAAATATACGAATCAACCGGGTTTCTGATGTCGCGAGTGCGATCGGGAACGGAGTTTTTTTATCATCACACAGAGAAACCCGGTTTCTCAAAAAAAAACCGGGTTTATACCCTTCGTCGGTAAGTCTGGGGAATTATCTTTAATCAGCCGTGCTTAACTCTTCAACTCGCAGCCGATCGCACAAAATTCCTTCGCACACAATAGCACCGCTCTCCGCACTCCTGCAAACTTCTAACTGAGCTTCCGGCAGCGCTTCAAACAAAAAACGTTCCCCGGGAAACACCGTCCGCTCAAAATACCAATTAGGAATATTTGTAATCCGAGCGATTTGCACTTGACTGGTAGTATTCAGATACCAACACAAAATGCGCGCATGACGTTCGGAAATTACCTCATTCAGTGTCAAATTCATATTTTTAACTTGTTTGTGAAACTGTGCGATCCATCGGCGACAGGCCTAAACTTAATATACCATATCACCCGTGACAACAAAATTTTTTTAACATTTCTTAGGTTAATTAATAAAGGCTCCAGGGGAAACTTTGGCGCATTCCACGTCTTTCCAAGAAGCTGCAAAAGCTGGCATTGCTAAAGTGCAAGATTTCCATTCTCCCCGAACAGGTGCGTTGAACAATTCACAGTGACCTACGGAACCTCTTTGCAGTTTATAGTGACCGCAAAAATTACACTTAGAAGTCGGATTGAAGCCACGATCGCTAATTACCTGATTGGGATTGCTGTGGATGTTGTTGCGTTCTAAAGTTAGAGTTTCCATTAAGGTATTTTTTAAATGTTGTCTCTTAAGTATGACAGCCAGATTCCAGTCGTGGCGTCTATCTCAAGGCTTAGTTCGCCTTTTAAGTTTTGTTTAGGGATCGATAAAAAACAGGTTATTTTTGACATTATAAAGCTAGGGAGCAATTTAATTTTCTTCCTGCCGAACTTGCAGACCGCGCTTTACTGCTGAGCAGCTTCCCTGGAGATGTACTTCCTTAGACAGAGCTAATTATCCTCGCCTAGCTTGCTAAACAAATCGGCTAGAATAGTATTAGAAAATAAAAAACCTTCGGGATCGCTCAACCTTAAATTGCCCGAAAGCGGCAGTTTCGCACCCTCGCCTAAAGTTGCAATCGCCCTATCCTCGGTCATAATTTCCACCCATCCTTGCCGCCAGTATGGTTGCAAACAATGCCAAATTTTATCAACCGTTTGCTGCGTAAACTTTTCAGTCAGCGCCGACAGGCTAACTCCTTCTGCTAAACGCAAACCTAGCATCAGCGTTTCTAACAAAACGTCATTTTCTGATACTTGTTGAAAATTTTGCTCAATTTCTCGATCCATCTCTGGCTGGGTTTCCCCTCCAAGTTTTGGGGTAGCAGGGGAATTGAGGCGAGACATCGATCGCACCCACTGATAATATTCTTGAGTTTTGCGAGGCCTTGTTAGCCTCCGGCCTTCCACGTAACTCGCAGCCCCCATTCCCAAGCCGTAATAAGGGCGATTTTCCCAATAAACGCGGTTGTGGCGACACTGATAGCCCGATCGAGCGTAATTAGAAATTTCGTAATGTTCGTATCCAGCACCGGTCAGAATTTCCCGCGCTAAACGGTACATTTGAGCAGCGGTTTCATCTGCTGGTAGCGGCTGCGCGCCTGCTTCAAAGTAGCGCCCGAAAGCAGTCCCCTGCTCAACAATTAAGTCGTAACTCGACAGGTGAGTCGGGCTAATTTCCACCGCCGATTTCAAGGAAGCTTCCCACTGTTCTAAAGTTTGGTGCGGCAGTCCCGAAATCAGGTCTAAACTGAAATTGACAATACCAGCCGATCGCACTATTTCTACTGCTTCAAAAATATCAGCGACAGAGTGCGATCGTCCGCAAGCTTGCAGCAATTCATCCTGAAAAGCTTGCACTCCCAAACTAACTCGATTTACTCCCGCCGCTGCATATCCCCGCAACTGTTCTAAAGTAAACGTACCCGGGTCTATTTCTATAGAAATTTCCGCCCCAGCAGCAATCCCAAATTTGCCGTCGAGAGTCTCTAAAATATTGCTCAACTGACTGACAGAAAGCAGCGAAGGCGTGCCACCACCAAAAAAAACTGTTTCCAGAGATGCCCCTAAATTTGGAGTTTCTTGAATTTCTTGACACAGTACAGCAACGTATTGCACGATTGTGCCGGAATTCTCGCCATTTTTGCGATCGCCCACCACAAAAACCGGAAAATCGCAGTAGTAACAGCGGCGGCGACAAAAAGGTACGTGCAGGTAAGCCGAACTGGGAATGCCGGAATTTGTCGCTTGCACACTTTTTTTTAATTCAAATGTTAAATAATCTATGGGAGGGTTCATTACATCTCAAGCCGAAAGCGCAAGTTCAAATCTAAAGTTTTAATTAAACCATTATGAATAATTATGTATATTATGACATTTTCTTACCAAAAAAGCCCTGCGAACGATCGGCTCTTTTAATTTAACCTCGTACCAGTTTCGATCTGCCACAATTCCCGAACAGCGCGCAGGGCGCTCTATTCGCACTTCGTGCCTGCTTTCGGCGGGGCGTGGTAAATGCCGAGCAACTCACTGGTTGAACCCCCAAAGGGTACAACCGCGAAATATAAGTTTATGAAAATCCCTGAGTAAATATAGCGATATCCGACCACAGCATAAAAACAAGTATCAGCACTGCAAAGATATAATGTGAATAAATTCATTAACCTAGAACTAATGCTAGACGCAATCATAATAATCTCATTCATAATCGCAGGCGGAGGCATAGGCTATTACGGAGTCGAACTCCTGCCGAGCAATCTGCTGCTGCAAGTTACAAATATACAAGGTTTAAGTTCTGTACTAGGCTCGTTTGGAGCATTAATCGGCTTCGTGCTGGGATTAGTGGCTCAAACCACCTACCGGCGCCTGGAAAAACAAGTTCGCGATATGCCAGTGGAGATGTTACTGACGCGGGCGATCGGCTTAATCATCGGACTGCTAGTAGCTAACTTAATGCTGGCTCCGCTGTTCCTGCTGCCAATTCCCCGCGAGTTCGGCTTCATCAAACCTCTAGTCGCAGTCTTGGGAAGCCTCATGTTCGGCTTCACAGGCGTCAGTTTGACCGACACCCACGGCCGCGCTTTCTTGCGGCTGATCAACCCGAAAACCTTAGACACTGTGTTGGTAGCCGAAGGTACTTTCAAACCAGCAAGTGCCAAAGTTGTCGATACTAGCTGCATTATTGACGGCCGGATTGAAAACCTGCTAGAAACAGGTTTCCTTGAAGGTCAAATTATCGTGCCGCAATTCGTGCTCCAAGAACTGCAACTGGTAGCTGATTCCGCCAACGATCAAAAGCGAGTGCGCGGGCGCCGCGGCTTAGATGTACTCAACCGCATCAAAGAAACATATCCAGAACGGATTCAAATTCACTCGGCTGACTACGAAGATCTTGCCACAGTCGATGCGAAATTAGTCCGCTTCGCTTTGGATATCGACGGCATTTTGCTCACCAACGATTACAACTTGTCGAAAGTAGCTACCGTCCAAAAACTGCCGGTTTTGAATATCAACGATTTGACTCATGCGGTGCGGCCAACTTATTTGCCGGGAGATACGATCGAACTAAAAATCCGCAAAGAAGGCAAAGAACCCTCTCAGGGAATCGGTTACTTGGATGACGGCACAATGGTTGTCGTGGAAGCAGGAAGCAGCTATGTCGGCGGCGAAGCCCGAGTCGTAGTCACCAGCGCCCTGCAAACCAGCGCCGGCCGCATGATCTTCGCCCGTCCTCAAGAGTCCGTTATTGTTTGAAACTGAGTAACAATGGCCAGGGCAATCAGAATCAAATATTGCGATCGCTGTTCCCAATCTGCCCCGACTCTCTACCGCGCCCGGTATGACGAGTCGGGGCAGTGGTTTTTTTTGTGTCTTAAATGTTGGGAATCGGTAAGTATAGCAACCGCCCCGGCGGTTAGGACGTAGCGATCTTTCATCACTCTCTGATAAATTGGCGATTTTTCGAGGATACAGCCCATGAAGATTCAAGGTTTCACCCTAAAGTGAAAAAAGAGGGATATAAGCCGAATGGCAGTCACAAATAGGGGAGCAAGGAGAGACGCAGAAAGAAAAGCGTTTTATTGATTTTCCATAGTATTATCTTATTAAAAATTGTGTAAGAAATTTATGAGAAAGATGAAAGCCGCTGTTTTTGTAGAAAAAGGGCGAATCGAGATTCAAGAAAAACCAATTCCTGAGATTGGGCCTACTGATGCACTGATGAAAATCACCACGACGACAATCTGTGGCACAGATGTTCATATACTCAAAGGTGAAGTACCCGTCCAGCCTGGACGGACACTAGGACATGAACCAGTTGGCGTCATTGCAGAACTCGGCGCAGGAGTTCACGGCTATGAAATAGGACAGCGTATTCTTGTTGGTGCTATAACTCCTTGTGGTCAGTGCAATTTCTGTCTTGACGGCTACCAAGCGCAGTGCGGCGGTAAGCCAATGGGTGGTTGGCGCTTCGGCAATACCATTGATGGTTCTCAGGCGGAATACATGCTAGTGCCGAACGCAATGGCAAATTTGACTCCCATACCTGACGAATTAACCGACGAACAGGTGCTCATGTGTCCCGATGTTATGAGTACGGGTTTCAGTGGTGCCGAAAGCGGAAATATCAAGATTGGTGATACAGTCGCCATATTTGCCCAAGGACCAATTGGTATGAGCGCAACTGTTGGTGCCAGACTCAGAGGTGCTTCCAAAATCATTGCCGTCAGCAGCAATCCAGCACGCCTGGAAATGTCCCAAATGCTTGGCTCCGACATTGTTTTAAACTATAAAGAGTGCAATCCAGTCGAAGCGATCCTGGATTTGACTGATGGTCGAGGTGTAGATGTAGCGATTGAAGCACTCGGTATTCAGGAAACCTTTGAAGCCTGTTTGCGTGTAGTTAAACCAGGCGGAATTGTATCGAGTCTAGGAGTCTATTCTGGAAAACTTTCCATTCCTGTAGATGCCTTTGCCGCCGGTATTGGAGATAAGAAAATTGTTACCACCCTGTGCCCCGGTGGAAAAGAACGTATGCGGCGGCTGATAAATGTCATACAGTCCACTCGTGCCGACCTGAGACCTATGATCACACACAGGTTTAAGCTAGATCAAATAAAAGAAGCGTATGAATTATTCGGCAATCAACGAGATGGTGTCATAAAAGTTGCCATAAACCCATAAATCCATGATTGAACGGCAGCATTTTTGTCTCGTTCATCACAAATCACCGCTACATCGGGATAGTAATAAAAATTAGGTGTATCGAGCATAACTTTCATATCTGCCATGTAAGGCATACAACCACTTCCCCGAAGATAGTTCCTCAAAAGTACAGATACGTTCCCCGTGATAATGGCATGAGGTTTGCTTGTCCCTGCCATTGCATAGATTTCACCTTGCCTGTACTCGTGTTTTATGGGGCAGACTTTCTCGGTTTATAAATAGTCTTCGGGGGAGATAGAGGTGTAGCTTTTACTTGCAGTCATCTAAATTTTAGGTTGGTGAGGATTAAACAATTATAGTCGTAGCTTGCGGGGCGGGACGCCATCGCCCTTTTTCAGCTTTCCCCCAAAGTTTCAACGACGGCGCGGGGCCGGAAGCCTCGCGCTATTGCCATTTTGCGGTTGCGGTTTTTCTTGCAGCTTCATCGTCAAACTAACCCGCTTTAACTTCTCATTCACCTCCAAAACCCGCACTTTCACAACTTGCCCGACTTTGACAATCTGTTTGGGGTCATCTACGAAGCGATCGGCTAATTGAGAAATATGAACCAAACCATCTTGGTGCACTCCCACATCAACAAAGGCTCCAAAGTTAGCTACATTCGTGATTATGCCTTCTAATTCCATCCCAACTTGCAAGTCGGAGATTTCTTTGATTCCTGCTTGGAAAGTGGCATATTTAAACTCGGCTCGCGGGTCTCTTCCCGGCTTTTCTAGTTCGGAAATAATGTCTCGGAGTGTTGGTTCTCCGACCTTTTCTGTGACATATTTCTTGATGTTTACCGTCTTGATTTTTTCCGATATTTGTGTTATTCCTGTCAGCGGCAAGTCTAAATCCTTGGCGATCGCCTGCACGACAGGATAACTTTCGGGATGAACTGCTGTATTGTCCAGCGGGTTTTCGCCGCCGCGAATGCGGAGAAATCCGGCTGCTTGCTCAAAAGCTTTGGGCCCGAGTTTGGGAACTTTCAGCAGTTGGCGGCGATTTTTAAACGCGCCGTTTTCGTTGCGGTAATTGACGATATTTTTGGCAACTGTTGCCGTCATTCCTGACACAAATGTCAGCAGTTCTTTGGAGGCTGTGTTTAAGTCAACTCCCACATAATTAACGCAGCTTTCGACTGTTTCGTCGAGTTTCTTTTTGAGCAGTTTTTGGTCAACGTCGTGCTGGTATTGACCGACTCCTATTGATTTCGGGTCTATTTTCACGAGTTCGGCGAGGGGGTCTTGCAAGCGCCGTCCAATGCTGACTGCGCCGCGGACGGTGATGTCGAGGTCGGGAAATTCGGCGATCGCCACCTCGCTTGCTGAATAAATCGATGCACCGGATTCATTCACCATGACTTTAATCGGTTTTCTGTCCATTTCTGCCAAAACTTCCGAAACAAATTCGTCTGTTTCTCGGGAAGCTGTACCGTTGCCGATCGCGATTAATTCAATTTTATATTTTTCAATTAAATGCTTGACAATTTTACCAGCTTGCTGTCGCTGAGCCGCTGCTTGGTGGGGAAAAATTGCTTGATATTCTAAAAATTGTCCGGTTTCATCGAGGGCGGAAACTTTGCAGCCCGTGCGAAATCCCGGATCGATCGCCAGTGTCGGTTTCATTCCCGCCGGCGCCGACAGCAGCAACTCGCGGAGGTTGGTTTCAAAAGTGGCGATCGACTCGATATCAGCGACGGCTTTGTTGTGCGATCGCACTTCTGTAATTAACGAAGTCTTCATCAGTCTGTTGAAGGCATCCTTCAAGGTCGATCGATAAAACTCTTTAACTTCCGGTATCCTAGTTCTAATTTCCTGAGCTTCCAAATAAGCCATTACTGCGGATTCATCAAAAGCCAGTTCCAAATCTAAAACCCCTTCCGTTTCCCCCCGAAACAGCGCTAACATATTGTGCGACTGAACGCTTCTCGCAGCAACTTGATAATTGCGGTACATTTCAAATTTAGTGCTTCCTTCCGGGAAATCCTCTTTAATTTTCGAGACAAAAACTCCGGTTTTCATTAAAAACTCTCGCAAATAAGCCCGCAATTCTGCTTTTTCCGAAACCGCTTCCGCCAAAATATCCGCAGCACCTTTGAGAGCTTCTTCTGATGTTTTTACTCCCTTTTCTTCCGAAATGTATTTAGCTGCTTCCGCCTCCAAATCTGCTGGTTTAGCCGTCGGTAAGTTCAGACCTTTAATAAAATTAGCCAGCGGTTCCAAACCTTTTTCCCTAGCAATTGTCGCTCGCGTCCGCCGCTTGGGCTTGTAAGGCAGATAAAGGTCTTCTAGTTCGTTTTTTTGCAAACACGATTCTATTTTCGCTTGCAATTCTTCAGTGAGTTTCCCCTGAGAGCTAATCGTCTCTAAAATCGATTTTTTGCGCTCTTCAATTTCAGTCAAATAGGTGAAGCGATCGGAGATATCCCGCAACTGAATTTCATTCAGTAAATCCGTGCGTTCTTTGCGGTAGCGGGCAATAAACGGAATAGTTGCTCCCTCGGCGAAAAGTTCCAGAGCATTATTGACTTGAGAGAGATTAATGGAAAGTTCTTGAGCAATCAGTTGAGGAATGTCGATCATAGTGAAGAAGTTCTGGTCAATTGCTGGCGGTTAATAAATTATTTATGATTTGTGGGAATTAAGAGGGAAATGAACTGCAGAGGATACAGAGCAGGAAATTAGATAAATAAGACTTTTAGAGAGTTTTATCGATTGTCCTAGCAGTGTTAACATGATGTTAGCATAAATGCAGTAATTTTTCAATATTGCCATAGAGACTACAGAAATCCTGACTGCAAATCTGTTTGCAGTCAGGATTTTAGTTTTTTTATTCAAAATAAGACTGAAATCATCACTACAAACAGCCTTTAAGATTTGACAAAAACTTGATTAATTTCCGCTGGTTTGTCGCTGGTACTCTTTGCGGTCAATTCGTCCGCCTAGGGAGATTGATGCAGATAAGCTTTACCGGCAGAACCGAAAAGTTGCAGTTTGTCAGAAATGACCGATCGCATGGCATCGATCGCCTTTTCCATTACTTCCAACAAATCTGGATCTGACAAAGAACTGCTAGTTTTTAAAACGTCCATATAAGCTTCGCGAACTTCCGTATTCACGTTAAATTTAGATACTCCTAATTTAATAGATTGATTGATCGTTGATTCCGGCAAACCGCTAGCACCGTGCAGCACTAACGGCACTGACACTGAAGCCCTGATTTTTGCCAAACGCGGGAAATCGAGTTTTGGTTCGCTGAAATATTTGCCGTGAACGTTGCCAATTGTTACTGCTAAAAAATCTACCTTAGTTTCTTTGATAAACTCTACTGCTTCCAATGGATCTGTCATTTTTGCAGCTTTTTCTTCGATTTTCAAACCGTCTTCAGTGCCGCTAATTCTGCCGATTTCTGCTTCAACTACCGCACCGTTAGCGTGGGATAATTTAGTCATTTCGCGCGTAAATATTAAGTTTTGTTCGTAGGGCAAAGGAGAACCGTCTGCCATAATTGATTTGATGCCGGCGTCTAGGGCGAGATGAATGTCTTTTTCTGAGGTGCTGTGATCTAAGTGTACTGCGATCGGCACTAAAGATTTGCGCGCTGCTTCCATGCAAAGCGCGACTAAAGGCGATTTTCCGTATTTGAGGGCGCTGGGGTGAAGTTGCAGCATAGCAGGACTTTGCAGCGCTTCCGCGGCATCGATGACGGCTTTTACTCCTTCGAGGTTGTAGACGTTAAAAGCGCCGATCGCATAAGCGTTTCTCCGGGCAGTGTTCAGCAATTCGCTAGTTGAGGCGAGCATAAGTACCTGGCTTAAAAACTGTTCTGAATGTCGATCATCCTATCAAAGTTCGGTTGCAAGCTCATCTTAATTTTTATTTTTTGTAATTGCGAATTCTTGCGTAAGGTGCGGATTGCGTACCCTACTATTTGTTGGGTACGCATTTATTCTCCGTTTGGCGCCCGTTGCACACCCTACGACTAATTCATTTACTGTTTCTGTGCGTTACCAGCGTGCAAACCGCACTCTTTTAGTGTCGCTTCTTCCCACCACCAGCGACCTTCGCGTTCGTGTTGGTTCGGCAATACCGGCTTCGTACAAGGTTCGCAACCAATGCTTACAAAACCGCGTTCGTGCAACTTGTTGTAAGGCACCTCCAAAGCGCGAATGTAATCCCAAACCTCTGCCGAAGACCAGTTTGCTAAGGGGTTGAATTTAATTAATTCACGATCGGGAGTTGAGAATGCAGTGTCAACTTCAATGACCGGAATACCGTTGCGGGTACTGGGACTTTGGTCTTTGCGCTGACCGGTAATCCAAGCATCGAGAGTATTCAGTTTGCGGCGCAGCGGCTTGACTTTCCGGACGCCGCAGCATTCTTTGTGACCGTCTTGATAAAAACTAAACAATCCCTTTTCATCTACTAGGGCTTGTACTTCTGCCGCATCGGGAAACATTACTTCTAATTTAATGCCGTAATGTTTTCTGACTTGCTCCAAAAACTGATAGGTTTCTGAGTGCAATCTGCCAGTATCTAGGGTAAAAACGCGGAAGTTTTTGGTAATCTTTGAGGCTAGATCGATCAGAACTACGTCCTCGGCACCGCTGAAAGAAATTGAGATATTTTCAAAGTTTTCTAGGGCAAATTTGAGAATTTCTCGCGGTGTTTTTTGACTGTATTCTGCTTCTAGGGCGGCAATGTTGAGATTGTTCTGGATGGCAACCATTATTTTCGGGTTATCGGTGTTCTTTTCCTCTAAACCTTTATTATAGCCGATCGCCGTCTCTCTATCACCGATGAATTTGACTGCATTTTGCAGCAGTCTTTTCGGCTGGACCCACAATCAAGCTCGAGGATGGCGATCGCCCGCTTCTTCAAGTTTTGGTGAACCCAACACTCCTCTACTTTAGAAGTAGCTCAAGGCTTATTTGACATGACATTGCTGCCGCCCTACGAGCCTCCCCCCGAACCTTTCGGGGGGTACGAGCGCAACAGCCAGAGCGATCGCTCCGTGCAGTATTTTTCAACTGCTGCAAATGATGTTAAATTTAGTATCATCTGCTACCAAAAAATAGTGATAAATTATCGGTTATACCACATTATAATTGATTTAAAAACTGTCGATAAATAACTTCAGAGTATGCTCAACTTGGCTCGATTTGCAATTTGATATATCCGGTTCGTCAACTGCTTGTCGGCTTACTAAAAAGCGAGGCAATTTGCGAGTAATCTCGAAGCTTGAATTTTGGGAATTGCGAATTGCGAATGGGAATTCCTAATTGCTAATGGATGAGGTCATTGTTCGCTGCGCGTTAACTTTCGCGAACCGAGGGAAAGCAATCGCAAGCTTGGAGGTTGTTTCGCTCATCGCGAGCAATTACAACTATATCGGTCGGAAAAAAGCTAAAATCCCATCCTATAAAATCAGATTTTTATATCCATATCGCTCGTTATAATAATAGCTGTTGGTTTCAAAAAAGCCAATTACCAATTACTACTTACAGATTAATTTATTCAGGGTGATTCCGTGAGCGAAGTAAATTTTTATCGCTTTTTATCGCTGACAGCCAACCTTCAGCCATGCGATCGGCTATATTGTCTTTAGAAGTACATTAATTTGTTCGCAAAGCGGAATAGTCTCACCGCCGATCGCGCCAGCTTCTGAATAAACATAGTCTGCTGTCAATAACAGCAAGGAAGTGTAGAATCATGTCAAAAGTTTTAGTAGTGGACGACGTAAAGACCGAACTAGAAATCATTTGCCGCATTCTTCAAGATGCCGGACTGGAAGTGATCCGCGCTAACGACGGCGAAGAGGCACTCGCCCTGATCCAAAAAAAGTGTCCTGCTCTGGTCGTTTTAGACGTAGTGATGCCGCGAATGAACGGGTTTGAATTGATCAGAGAATTGCGGGGCCATCGCGCAACTGCAAACTTGCCCGTAGTATTTTGTACTCATAAAAACACCGAGATCGATAAAGCTTGGGGAACCGATTTAGGCGCCGACGCTTACGTCAGCAAACCCTTTGAACCTCAGCAACTCGTCAACATCGTGCAGCGCCTGCTTTCGGCGTAAACAAAATATAAAGCGATCGCCAGCTTCTCAAAAAACATTATACCGACAAATCCCGTTTTTTTTAATAAACTGGGTTTTTGAAACCCCTAAAAGTTTTATGTTTAATGATAGCGACCTGCTTATTTGCAAAATCCGCGATTTATTTAGCGGAAACATTTTATGCACCAAAAATGATGCTGAAAAACTCGATCTGCGATCGGTTTTTAGACCAAAGCAAAACCATAATTTGTAAGCTACACTAAAAACAAAAAATAAGCAATGAAAACAACTGCTCCCCGGGTGGGCAATCAGACAAGTGGAACAAAGCAATTTCTCCTGTTCGGTCAAGGAGGCAGTCTGTTCGCCATAGAACTAGAGGCAGTGCGGGAAGTCCTTTCGCTCAAGGAACAACCGATTTCCCCGGTTCCCAACACCCTGCCATTTTTGCTGGGATTAACCAACTTGCGGGGCGAAATCTTAGCGGCAGCAGACTTCGGACGGTTTGCGGGCATCGAGCCGGTTGATACCTACCACCCAAGCAGCCGCATCTTAGTGGTAGAAGCGCCCGATCCGCGAGACGTGAGATTGTCGAGAATGCGTATAGGATTAGCCGTCTCCCGCGTCGAAGGAGTTTTATCTCTAAATCCAGATCGCACTGTCTCAGCGATAGATGTCAGTCCCGACTTAGCACCCTTTTTAAAAGGTCTGTACAATTCCGAAGGACGCTTGCTAATGATTGTCGATGTAGAAGCGATCGCCCATTCGGAACGCTGGTAAAAATCAAGAATACAGATAAATCAGCAACTGCTTTCCATCAATAAATTTAACTAACGATCGCCGGCATCCGATTTGCCCCTCCTTAATTTTATGATCGAACTTCTCTATACCTGGATCGCAACGACTTTCACCCTGACATTGCCTGACTTCTCGGCATCGGTAGTAGCTGGGGCTGCTAACTGCATCATTTGTGCGTGTTACTTTGCCATCGCCTGGCTGATCACTTTAGGTTTGTGGCGAAACCGTCAATTCGGGTTCGACATCTTCGCCACAGTCACAGCAGGCATATTTTGGAGCTGCGCTTTCGGTCACAGCGGCCACGCCGCCGAATACCTGGGACTGCCGCACTCCCCGGTTGTGCAAACAGTGTCGGATTGGATAACTGTAATTCCGGCGATCGCTTTTTTGAGTTTATCCAACCGCTACGACTTCTTAGTAGGTTCCACCCAAATCCTTAACTCTAAAAAAGAAACAGAACGAGCACTGAACGAAACTAACCAGCGATTTCACGCAATCTTCGACCAAGCTTTTCAAGTCATCGCATTATTGGAGCCAGACGGTACTCTGATCGAAGCAAATCAGACAGCGCTAAAATTGGGCGATTTCCAAGCATCAGAAGTGCTGGGGCTGAAATTTTGGCTCACACCTTTGTGGGCATCATCTCCAACCAACCAGCAGCGCCTAAAAACGAACATTAAACAAGTCTCGATCGGCAATTTAGTCCGGGAAGAATACGAAATCACCGGCCCCAACAACGATGTGACAGTAATGGACGTGTCGTTTAAGCCACTTTTCAATAAGACAGGAGAAGTATTTCAAATCCTCGCCGAAGGCCGCGACATTACCCACCGCAAACAGACAGAAGTGGCATTGCAGCAGCTAACCGCAGAACTAGAGCAGCGAGTGAATGAAAGAACCGAGCAGATCCTGCAAACAAACGCACAATTGGAACAGGAAATTCGCGATCGCACCGCAGTCCAAGAGCAATTAAAAGCCTCTGAACAATTCTTAAATAACATCCTCAACAGCATCTCAGACCCGATTTACGTCAAAGACGAACAGCACCGCTGGATAACATTAAACGATGCCTTTTGTCAACACATAGGTCACCGCAGATCGGAACTAATTGGCAAATCCTACGACGACTTCTTGCCCAAAGAGCAAGCAGACACATATAGAAAAACAGACGAATTAGTTTTCTTGACAAATACCAGCAGGGAAAGCCAAAAAATCCTCACAGACTCAGCAGGAAACACCTGCTATTTCTCCGCCAAAAAATCTACCTTTGTAGATGCCGACGGCAGAAAATTTCTCGTTTCCGCAATTAGAGATATCACCAAGCGCGTGCACATGGAAGAACAACTGCGGCACACGCTCGCAGAAGCAGAAAGCTCCCAAAACTTGCTGCGGACAGTCATTGACGCTACGCCAGACTGCATCTTCGTCAAAGATCGAAACTCGCGCTACACCCTAGTCAATGCAGGTTTCGCCGCCGCCTTCGGCAAAACTCAAGCCGAAATTATCGGCAAAGACGACGCAGAAATCGGCATATCGGTCGATCGAATCTTCGGCAGCTTCCAGGCCCAAACCGATTCCCAGAACCAAATCCAAAACTTCCGGGCAGGCAACCAGGTGGCGCCCGACTCCAACGACTTAGCCACCTTAGCCGACGGCAAAGTACACAGCTTCGACACGCTGAAATTGCCCCTCAAAGACGCAGAAGGCAACATTTTAGGAATGCTCGGCTTCGCGCGCGACATCACAGAGGGCCGCAAATCCGAACAAGAACTATTGCGGTTCAAAGCAATTTTAGAAACCACAACAGACTGGGTAGCCATAGCCGACACCCAACAGCGCACCATTTATCTCAACCGCGCCGCCAGAGAAATGTTGAAACTTGGCGACAACGCAGATGTAGCCGGAATCAACATTTCTGAGATGATATCCCCCAAAAGTATCGACACTATTGTCAACGTCGCCATCCCCGCAGCTTGTCGGGACGGGGTGTGGAGTGGCGAGACAGTTTGGCAGAGTTTAGACGGCGAAGAAGTACCAGTTTCTCAAGTAATAGTGGCCCACAAATCCGAGAATTCAGAAGTTGGATTTATTTCAACGATCGCCCGCAACATTAAAGAACGCAAGCGCGTAGAACAAGCCTTGGAGCAGAACTTGCAAATGCTCGACCTGGCGAGCGACGCTTTGATAGTTCGGGATATTGACGGCACGATTAATTATTGGAATCAAGGAGCCGAACGGATGTACGGCTGGACAAAAAAAGAAGCCTTGGGAAAACTCACCCATACTCTATGGCACACCATTTTTTCCCAGCCTTTAGCAGATATCTGGGTACAGTTAGAAGCGCAGGATTATTGGGAAGGAGAACTAATTCACACCACCAATTACGACACCCAAATCACCGTATTCAGCCGCTGGAATTTGCAGAGAGACGAACAGGGAAAACCCAAAGCAATTTTAGAAACTAACAACGACATCACGGGGCGCAAACAAGCCGAAATCGAAAAGCAAAGATTGATTTCTATCGTAGAAAGCAGCTCGGATTTTATGGGCACGGCTACCCTGGAGGGAGACGCAACGTACCTGAATGCCGCTGGTATTAAACTAGCCGGATTGCAAAATATTGAAGAAGTCAAAACCAAAACTATATATGACTTCCTAACACCAGAAGATGCTAAAAGCTTAAAAGAAGAAATCCTGCCGGCTACTGTGCGAGACGGTTTTTGGCAGGGCGAATTCCGCTTGAGGAACTTTCAAACCGGCCAAAACTTTCCGGTTGACTTCACCATATTTACAGTCAAACACCCAGAAACCGGCGAGCCTATGGGCCTAGCTACAGTTACTCGCGACATCAGCGATCGCAAACGCTCAGAAGAGATGCTGCGCGAGCGCGAAAGACTGTTCCGAGCCATTTTCGACCAATCGTTCCAATTCATAGCTCTGCTCAAACCGGACGGCACCGTTTTGGAAGCCAATCAAACAGCCCTCGCCGCAGCAGACTTGCTGCTCGAAGACATAGTAGGCACCCCGTTTTCGGAAATCCTGTGGTGGCAGATTTCCCCAGCAGCCAAGCAACAGATACGAGAAGCGATCGCCCTCGCCGCGGCCGGCGAGGTAGTCCGCTACGAAGTGGATGTGCTAGTCGCCGGCGGTGCCGTGGCGACCGTTGACTTCTCCATCAAACCCATCAAAGACGACAGCGGCAAAGTCTTGCTGCTAATTCCCGAAGGCCGCGACATCACCGATCGCAAAGCCCTAGAACGAGAATTAGTTTTGCGTCAAACCCGCTTTGACGCATTTTTCACAGCCGCCCCGGCCTCAATGTTTATTTTTGACGACCAGTTGCGCTTCGTGCAAGTCAACGAGAAATTAGCGCAAACCACCGGCACCTCAGTTGCGGAACACCTCGGTAAGACGGTGAGGGAAGTTCTACCTGAAATGGATACCCTACAGCCGATGTTGGAGCAGGTTCTCGCCACCAACCAACCGTTTTTAAATATTGAGGTGTCGGGTTCCACCTTCAACCAACCGGGCGTCGTGCGAGATTGGCTGGCGTCATACTTTCCTTTGCCCGGATCTGACGGCAAACCCATCGGCGTTGGGGGAGTAGCAGTAGAAATTACCGATCGCAAAAAAGCAGAAGTAGAGCGCGATCGATTTTTTATCCTTTCCCTAGACTTGGTTTGTATTATAGATTTTGAAGGGAAATTCAAGCGCCTCAATCCCGCTTGGGAAACAACCCTCGGCTACACCCTAGAAGAAGTGGAAAACCAACCTTTTATCAATTTTGTCCATCCAGACGATCGCGAAGAAACCACAGCCGAAGCGGGAAAAGTAACCGAGGGCGCCGAAGTACAGTTGTTTGAAAATCGCTACCGCTGCAAAGATGGTTCCTACAAGTGGCTGTCGTGGAAAGTGCGACCTGAAACCGAACAAAAGCTCATGTATGCAGTCGCTCGCGACATTACCGAAAGCAAACAGGCGATGGTGCAACTGCAACAAACAACAGCCCAATTAGCCCGTTCCGAAGACCAATTTCGGCAGCAAACCAATCTCTTGCAACTGTTAATAAACAGCATTGGCGACGGCATAATTGCGGCAGACGAAAATAGCAATTTTATTTTGTTCAACCCCGCCGCCGAAGATATCTTTGGGGCGGGTTCGACAGATACTCTTCCCAACGAATGGTCTGCAAAATACGGTTTATTCTTGCCCGATACCGTAACTCCCTATCCCCCAGCCGACATACCTTTAGCGCGCACGGTTCGAGGAGAAGCCTTTGACGACTTAGACCTTTTCACCCGCCACGCAGGCAAGCCAGAAGGCCTGTGGGTGAAAGTTAACGGCCGGCCGCTCAAAGACGAAACGGGGGCGCTTAAAGGTGGCGTAATAGTTTGCCGCAACGTCACCCAGGAAAAAGCATCCCAGCAGCGAATGCAGCAGTTGGCAGAGGCACAGGAACGCTTGGTGCAAGAACTCAAAACGAGGCAAAATGCTCTCGACGAATCGGCGATCGTCAGCGAAACTGACCCCAAAGGAACGATTACCTACGTCAACGACAGATTTATTGAAATATCCGGTTACAGCATGGGAGAACTCCTGCACCGCAACCACCGCCTGATCAATTCCGGCTACCATCCCAAATCATTTTTTCCAGAAATGTGGGTGACAATTTCTCGCGGTTTGGTGTGGAAAGGGGAAATCAAAAACCGACGCAAAGATGGCTCGTTTTACTGGGTAGATTCGACGATCTCCCCCATCTTTGATACCAGCGGCACAATCATAAAATATATCGCCATTCGCTTTGACATCACCGAGCGTAAAGAGGCAGAAGAACGGCTGGAAAAATTGGCAGCAGAACGCAAAGCTGAAGCTGATTCTCTGACGCAGCAAGTCCTCAAATTGTTGGGAGAAATTAAAGGTGCTGCTCAAGGCGACTTGACAGTCAGGGCGGAAGTGACTAACGACGTTTTAGGTGCTGTCGCCGACTCTTTCAACTTCTTAATCGGTTCTCTGCGGAAGGTGGTAACGGGAATTCAAACTTTAGCCGAAGAGGTAACATCTGCCACCGGCGAGTCAATTAACAATACCAGCCAACTCACCCAACAGGCGGAAGTTCAAGCCACAAAAATATCTGCCATCATGCGGGAAATCGAGCGGATTGTGCATTCGATCCGCGACGTGCGAGATGTTTCGGTGCGCGCCGAAACAGTTGCCCAGCAGTCTTCTCACACGGCTGAAGCAGGCGGTGTGGCGGTCGATCGAGCTGTCGAAGGCATTAACGGGCTCCGGTTGACGATCGCCTCTACCTCAAAAATGATGAAGCGTTTGGGCGAATCTTCGCAGCAAATTGGCAAAATTGTGACTTCGATTTCTCAACTTGCTTCGCAAACTAATTTATTAGCTCTGAATGCTACTATTGAGGCGGCGCGAGCCGGCGAACAAGGTTTAGGCTTTGCAGTTGTCGCCGAAGAAGTGCGGAAATTAGCAGAAAGATCGGCTGGCGCTACTGAGGAAATCTCCGAAATTGTCGCTACTATTCAAGAAGAAATCAGCCGCGTGATGAAGGCAATGGAATCGGGGACGCTGGAGGTAGTGGAAGGCACTAAGCTGGCAAGCGAAGCTAAAACTCACCTCAATGCCATCATCGAAGTTAGTCGAGAAATGAATGCTTTGGTGGAAAATATTACTCGCGCATCTGCTAAGCAAACTGTTTCGGCTGAGGAAGTTTCTAGTAGTATGCAGCAAGTCAATGAGATTGCTAATACAACTGCACAAAAAGGTGCGGATGTCAAGGCTTCTTTGGACGATCTGTCTGGTTCTGTCAGCAAATTGCAAAAGTCGGTGGCGAATTTCCGCAGTTAGTCAGTTGACTGTTGACTGTTATACGACTCACTAATAACTATCGTTGTTGTCGGGGCGGGTTGACAAATATCCTGAATGCGAATTTATAGATAATCGTTAACCCACCCTGGCAACAATTACAGTTACATAACGGGACATCATATATAAAAAAACTGCCAACAGACAACAGACAACAGTTAACTGTCAACAGACAAAAGACTAATATGAATGATGACGATTTAAACGAATTAATAGATGCTTATAATGCAGAATGCGAAGAGTTTCTCCAGTTAATGGAGACGAACCTGCTGGCGATGGAAGCTGCGGGGTTGAAAGAGCGAGAAGCGGCAGTTAAAGAAATGTTTCGGGCGGCTCACTCGATTAAAGGTGCCGGTTCGATGTTGGGCTTTCAAAACGTATCGGCGGCGGCTCACACGCTGGAGGACTGTTTTGTCATTTTGCGCGATCGCACAGACTTGTCGGCCCTGGAACCGACTACTGTGAGTGTTTTGCTGCAAGGCGTGGATGCTCTCAAAAAGATTGCCCTCGAATCAATTCAACACTCCGATGTCACAACTCCCGATCAAACAGAAAACTTGGAGGTGATCGCCCAAATTTTCGCTCAGTTCGAGGCCAAGTACGGCAAGTCAGAAGAGTCGCCAGTCCCCGCAGCCAGCCAGTCGCCCGCCCCGGAAACCCTGAAACTGATTTTTGAACACGAAGTGCCGCCACTCTTCAATCGCCTAGAAACCGAGCTTTCCCAAGCTTCCGAGGCAGATTTGGCAATAAGCGTCACCGCCCTTCATAAGGTTTACTACCAACTCTCGGGTTTGGCTGGAATGCTGCAATTGCCGGATTTTGGGAAAGTCGCCGCACCCCTGAGAGATTTGATCGACTCTCCAGACTTGACTCTAGAACGGTTGCAATCCGAGGGTTGGGCGATCGCCCAAAACTTGCAAACCGCACGCCAACAAATATTGGAAGGAAGGGCGATCGACATCCCCGAAATCTCCCCCTTCCCCACTCCCCCCGACTCCCCCACGCCCCCCGAAATCTCCCC
>NZ_JAUBRK010000067.1:0-40285 GCF_036701825.1 Microcoleus sp. MOSTC5
TGCCTATCTTTTTTTAGCACACTTGGGCTCAATCCTTACAAAGTATGGGTTTGGGGCGGGTTGTTACCCCCCCAGGTATTGATATAACAATTGATAAACCTTATCATGATGAAAGCGGCGAGCCTAAAAATTACGAAGTGATTGTCCAAGAAAATCAGCGCCATCAACTATTTTTAGAAAAAGGATGGATAGTCATTAGATTTGCTGAGGAGCAAGTAGTCTGTTGGCCACAAAGCTGTTGTCGGGTAATAGCCGAAGTAATCAATCAAATAATAGGTACACCAATTTCCGATGAATTGACAACTGTAGAAACTTTACGACCTATCCAGCAATGGAATGAATTTGAAGCACGACACATGGCACAGGAGCGCTATAGAGATAATTATTTAATTTAGCGATAGCCCTTTTTTTGACCGCAGATGAAGGCAGATGAACACGGATGAACGCGGATGAAGAAGAAAGCGATCGCACCCCAAATAGAAGGAGGCAATAATGTTTGTGTTAAACCTATCAGCAGAAAATTGGGTTGGCAACCAGGAGGAAGGTGATTTAATAGAAAGTCCTACTTGGAGTCAAATAGAACAAGCCATTCGCGAGTTAGATGGGAAAAGTAAAACTTTAGTTACCTTGGGTGCAGATGACGAGTGTTATATGAGCATTGGTGGCGGCGAATCCGGCAAATATATTGTTAACATAACTTTTGATAACGTTAGCTTCCATAATTTAGTAGATCCCTCAAAACCAGATGCAATAGAAAAGCTAGTTGTCGGCGGACAAGAAGGTAATTATTCTGCCAGGATGTGTGTAATTTTAGAGACGGCACTGTTGGCCGCTCAAACATTTATAGTATCAGGAGAACTTCAAAGATCACTGTCTTGGGAAGAAGAGAAAGAATTAGCGGTGTCATCAAATAATATTTAACACAACATAAGTGAAGTCTGATCGCCCTTTATTCATCCGCGTTCATCCGCGTTTATCAGCCTGCATCTGCGGTCAAAAAAAGAGCGTGAAGCGCAGCTATCCCGCAGAAAATCGCCCTTTTGATAGTATCTGTGCCTGTGGTAAAATAAAACTAGAGTTTTCTCAGCTCAAGGAGATTTTGAGATGATTGCTACTACTTCAAGTTTCGCCGAACAGAGAACACTGCTAGAAAACATTAGCTGGTCAACCTTTGAAACGTTGCTCAAAGAAATAGGCGATAAGCGAGGTTATCGCATAGCTTACGATGAAGGGAAACTGGAAATTATGGCGCCACTATTTGAACATGAGAACTACAAGAGCAATTTCGGTAATTTCATCCTTGCTTTAGCAGAAGAACTCGACATTGAAATTAAAAGTGCTGGCTCAACTACTCTCAAACTCAAAAATGCCAAAAAAGGCATAGAACCAGATAACTGTTATTATATCCAAAATGAAGCAGCAGTTAGAGGCAGGCAAGAACTAGATTTAGAAACTGCCCCACCGCCCGACTTAGCAATTGAAATAGATATTACTAGCAGTTCAGTTGATAAGTTGGCCATTTACTCCGCACTTCGCGTCCCGGAACTCTGGCTATATAACGGGCGAGTTTTGAAAGTTTATCAGTTGGTAGAAACTGAATATATTGAGCGCGACTTTAGTATTGCTTTTCCCTTTGTATCGGTAGCAGAAATGGCTGGGTTTTTCACTCGCACTCAAACGATAGGAGAAATTGCTTTGCTGAAATCCTTTAGAACTGGGGTTAAAGGGAAAATATAAAATTCTCTAGCAAGGTGCGCAGTGCGCACCCTACACAATTAGGTGCTGCGCCCAGGACTATTAAAACTCCCTAATTTCAGGATGGATAAACTGATAACCAGCCGCCTTAATCTTTAGATTCGACACCCTCGCATTATAAGGCCGCACGCTAGGACTTCCATCCCAAGAAACTTTAGGCAAATTGTGAGCTTCAAAAATGCGATCGAGCAATTCACCACTGGATAGCGACACATCCCCGACTAAATTATAAATTCCCTGTAATCGATTTTCCAAAGCAAATGTTAACCCCCCAACAACATCATCGCGATGCACCCAATTAGTAGCATCTTCCCCCCTACCAGGACGAGTGTTCCCAGCCGAACGTCCAAAGATTTTAACTAATTCTCGCCCCGGCCCATAAATTCCTCCCAAACGGAGAATGCAGACGTGAAGATTGGGACTAGATGCTGCTAATAAAATCCGTTCCGTTTCTGCGAGAATTTCACTGTTTGGATTAGCCGGCGCAACGGGTGAATCTTCATTTACCAATTCACCTTGGCGATCGCCATACAAAGAATAAGTACCCGTATAAATAACCTGCTTTACTGTCGGTATCTGCTGTAAAACCGATACTAAAGTTGTCGCAGTCTCTAAATAACTCTCCTGATAAGCCTGAGAATTTGGAGCACCTACGCACAGCATAACAGCATCTTGTTCTTGCAATACAGCCGTCATTGCCTCTTTGTCATTTCCTTTGATCACGGCTACCCGCTGCGCGACACCCTCCAATTCAACTACTCGCGTCGCCGTCGTAGTTGTCGCCGTCACGGTACAATCAGATTTGCCGCGTAAATGTTTGGCTGTCGCAGTACCCACATAGCCGCAGCCGACGATCGCAACTTTCATAAAAAATTCTCCATTGTGTCATCCTCTCTAAAATTATTGCCGGTTTCCGCAGCCCTTGAATGCGAGTGCCGAAATCATTTGGATCTGAGTTTTGTGGTAAAATGCAAAGCGTCGTTATCAATCGGAGTAGCATCATGTCCGAGAGAGATATTTTTGCCACATCCTCAGAAAGCGAACTTTTAGCTTTTTATGGTTCTTTATTTGCGATCGCAGCCGCCGATGGTTCCGTTGATATTGACGAACTAGATTTGTTGTTTAAAACCATAAATTTAGACAAATTTTCTGACTCTTCAAAGGCTCAAATCCAATCCTACACAGCCACTCCCCCTTCACTCAGCGACTGTTTGCAAACACTCAGCCACTCAGAAGAACCGCTGCGTTTGGGAGTCATGTATTTTTTAATTAACATTGCTGGGGCAAATAAGACGCTGTATCCCGGAGAAAGCGAGGCGATCCAATCCGCAAAAAAACTGCTGGCGGTTTCCGACTTGCAAATCCAAGCCATGCAGGAATTCATCGCAGACATGAAACAAATACGGGAGGGCGCGCCTAATAAAAATCAGGCATCAGCATCTTTCAATTCTGCTGTTTCCCAGCTCAAAAATAAGGGCATCCCTCTCGATTTAATTGACCCAAAAAGAACCACGACTAACCTCAGTGATTCTAATATGAAATACTCCGATGAAAGTTTTTGGGTTAAACTTAAAAACTTTGCTTTAACTGCAGGAAGAGAAGTAGTTGAAAAAGCTTTGATTCTCTACTATACGGCTCAGAACCCAAACGTGCCTGCTTGGGCAAAAGGAGTTGTAGTTGGAGCTCTGACTT
Organism: Microcoleus sp. MOSTC5; assembly: GCF_036701825.1. Lineage (NCBI taxonomy): Bacteria > Bacillati > Cyanobacteriota > Cyanophyceae > Oscillatoriales > Microcoleaceae > Microcoleus > Microcoleus sp. MOSTC5. The sequence continues at coordinate 3,448 of NZ_JAUBRK010000067.1, forward strand.
ATTTTATATCTCCTGTCGATGCGATTCCAGATTTATTAGTCGGCATCGGATTTACCGACGATTTGGGAGTTTTGCTGGCGGCAATAGCTACTGTTTCAGTCTATATTAATGCTGATACTAAAGAACAAGCCCAACACAAAATGAAAGATTGGTTTGGCTAATAATATTATGTCCGGTCGCTGGTATTGTTTCCCTCTGCATCGGCATAATACGATCTGAATAATATAGCACTTTTCAATCGGATAAAAGGCACGACACGGCAGTGCCGTGTCCCTACCCAATATCTGTAATTCACCCAACTGAAAACTTGATTATTGTGGATTTTCAGTCTTTAATCGGCTTGCCATCTCGATTGACAATACGGCTTTCACCGTCCTTAGCGGTGACATTTTCATAAACCCCTTCATCCCGCTTCACGTACTTGCTGAAACCCGAACTTTTATAATCGGTGTCGGATGTCGGCTTCATCAACCTCGGAGCGCTCAGCCGCCGGCGTACCGGAGCATCTGCGGGAGTCTCCCCGGGTTCGCACTTAGCCAACTCGCACAGTTGACCCCAAGTCGAAACTTCCAGGTTCATGCTGTGCGAAACTTCTAACTGCTGGTTGTTTTTGGGACAAAAATAATCGTATACAGGCATACTAAGAATCTCGTTTGCAACTACTAAAATTACTAATTGCACGGTAATTGAGAATATTATAGCTCAACATTACTAAAATTTCCAGATAAAAAATCAAACTTTACTATTTTTAACGGTTGTTAAAACCTTAAATCAGCTATATTATTAACCCTGTGTGCTTGCTCCCGGATGCGATCGAGACAAAGCCCAAAAGTACCCTGAAATCCTCTGACTCCATCTAACGATCGCACGATCGAGGGCTAGCAAATGCCCGCAAGACTTCCGTGAATGCCTTCAAAGGATCGATCGTCATTTTCAGACTGTACGCAAATCACAGATTCTAAGTTTCAATTTTATTTATTTACTCACCAGCGAGGATTTACACCGATGAGCGATTTCAAAGTTACGCCAGAAGTAGAGCTGAACACAGCTCAAATGTTGGAGCGATACCAACTGCAAGATGAGACAAATCTGCGGCGTTGGGCCAAACTGCACGGCATCAACAGCACTCGCGGTTTCTTCTATCCCAGCGAAGTAGATTTGATGGATCACGCTCACCACCATATTTACAATTTGGGAATGAGCATTGCTGACTACCAAAGTCTTTTAGACCGGCGCCGCACTAATTCCAAGACATCAGGCGACCAAAATAAAACAGTAGCAAGTCAAGTTGCTGACGAAGCATACGATGCCATAGAAACCCTGACCGAGCAGTATGCTGAAGCTATTGATTTAATGGGAGAACGTATAGCAGACCATTTCATAGATGAACTCGATTTATCTGTGATGCGGCACCTTTCTAAAAAAGTGCAAGACCGCCGCACTCTCAACGGTCAAACTAAAAAGCCTAACCGTTTTCTCCAAGTGATTAAAGCCGTGTTGCAACCGAGCAGCGAAAATACGCTTTTGGTTCCCAAAAAAGAGGATGACTCTAGTTTAGAATTAGAACAGCATCATCGGCTCGGCTAGTAGCCGATTGTTTTGAAAGACTAAGAAACTTTTTGTCAAAATTACTGGTCAAATTTACTGAAAAGCCTGCCCGCTCCCTCCCCTTGTCAAGGGGAGGGAGCAAGAGTCAATTGATTTTAGATTTTAGATTTTAGATTTTAGATTAAAGAATTGAAGCATTGACCCCACAGATAAATTGGGGGGCAAGTTTCATCGGATACAGGTTTTTTATTTCTCCGTCCTGAGTCTGCGAAGGAATGAATCCGGGGGCTTGTATCCTGGATGCTTTCGGTCACATTTTTTATATTATGAAGTGGAATTGAAGAAAATAAATTGAGGTTTCCCAGAAGTCTAAATTACTTTTCAACTGATGTTGGGTTTCGCGACTGATCCCAACTTAATATAACTAGGGACAGATGGCGCGATCGCCAAAATTAGAGATAATATCTGCTGAATTGAACCTGTCAACCTCGCCCAAGGTAAAGAAATGATTAAATCCTGGATGGTAATCGGAGGCGTCGCCTTTGTAGTAGCTTTAGCCGCTAACATAATCGCGCCCAGCGACATCCAATGGTTCAACCGCTTGCAGCGTCCGAGATGGCTAGTATTTGAAAAAGCAATTCCCCTAATTTGGACAGTAATTTTTATTTGTGCCGCTTGGTCAGCAGTAATTGTTTGGGAAAAAGAACCCGGAACTCAGGAGACTTGGCTGAGAATGGGTTTGTACCTGCTTTTAGAAATAGTGACTATTTCTTACACGCCCGTTATGTGCAAATTGCGTAGCCTAAAAGTCGGCACAATAATCGGCGGAACGGGCGCTATTTTAAGCGTAATACTAGCTTTAATTGTGTTGCAAGTTTCGGAGCCCGCAGCCCTGTTATTGCTGCCTTACATACTTTGGAGTCCGATCGGCACTTACACCACTTGGGCAATGATGCACCTAAATCCGGCGGATGTTTAGGCTGTGGAATTAGTCATTTTAATGGGATTGCAAGCATCTGGAAAAAGCACATTTTTCCGCGACTATTTAGCTGCCACGCACGTTTGGGTCAGCAAAGATTTAATGCGAAACAATAGAAATAAATCGCGCCGACAAATTCAATTAATTGAAAATGCACTGCAAGCAGGTCATTCAGTCGCAGTTGACAACACCAATCCCGAAGTTCTCGATCGCAGGCCGCTAATTGATATCGGTCGCACCTATAATGCCCAAATCATCGGTTACTACTTTGAATCAATAGTCAGCGAATGTTTAGCTCGAAATCAAAAGCGATCGGGCAAATCTCAAGTTCCAGACATAGCAATTTATGCTACTCTAAAAAAAATGGTATTGCCCAGTTATGCCGAAGGGTTTGAACGGCTGTTTTCCGCCCGCATAGCAGAAAACTTTACCTTTGAAGTAAAAACCTGGCCCGCAGAGGAACTTATTCATGGACAATCAGACATTTGAAAAAAAAATGCGCGAGCTTGAATATTTTCACAGCTTGCGTTTATTGCCGGGAACTCACACAGTAATTCGCGCCGACGGTCGCAGTTTTTCCAAATTTACTTCCTCAAGTTTTGATAAGCCTTTCGACTTAAAATTCCACGAATTAATGGTGGAAACTGCCAAAGCACTCCTGTCAGAACTAGACGGCATTTACGCTTATACCGAAAGTGACGAAATCTCAGTTTTGTTTCCTCCAGATTGGGATTTATTTGACCGCAGCTTAGAAAAAATTGTCTCTATTTCTGCCAGTATTGCCAGTGCAACTTTCACTCGCGCCGCCCAAACAGCAGTCAATTTTGACAGCCGCATTTGTTCCGCAGCCAACAAATCGCAAGTAGTAGATTATTTTCTATGGCGCCAAGCAGATGCAGCGCGCTGCGCTTTGAATGGCTGGAGTTATTGGATGCTGCGAAAAAATGGCGAAACGGGTGAAAATGCAGCAGTTATATTAGAGAAACAATCAGTGGCTTTCAAAAATGAATTGCTGTTTCAAAACGGAATTAACTTTAACGAACTGCCGGCTTGGCAGCGCCGGGGAACGGGATTGTATTGGGAAAAATACGATAAACCAGGTTATAACCCGCTCGAAGGCAAAGAAGTTATGGCAGTGCGGCGGCGACTCAAAGTCGATGAAGAGCTGCCCGTGAAAGATGAATACAAAGAATTTATTTACCAATTTTTAAATGTTGGCGATTAACTATTAAGGATATCTTGTCAAATCCGGTGGCAATTGATGAATTCTTAGCCGGTTTTAACCGAATGCAAGCTGTGAGACGGGGGTTTAAACCCCCCGCCCAATGTTGAGCAAGCGAGTTAGCCTATTTTCGGTAGTATCTAGCTGCAACGCAGGTTTTAGCCAGCAAAGACTTGATGCGAAATAATTGTACAGTTGCACAACTGGAAGCTTATGATATCGGTAACCCAATCTGCATGAACCAAGTGTGCTTGTCTATGTAACCGCGTTGAAAATGGATTTTGCCACCAACAACATGAAAGAAGCCACAGCCTTGCAGCGTAAAACTTTTGCCAGTTGGTAGGTTGCCACCAAACTCACCTAGAAATGTGCCGCCACCACTCCACTCGACGATCGCCCACTCGCCATCCTCAAACAAATTCTCAACGTGCGTGTAATTGTCTGGAAAGGCTTGGAAGAAGCTAATAAAACTCTCAAGCAATGCCTCACGGCCGTTTAGAGGATCGCCAAAGGCAACTTGATGGTTCTCTGCATCGTCGTGATAAAGCTCGATCAGGGCGTGAGGGTCACGAGCGTTATAAGCAGAAACCCAGTCTTGGATCACTTGCTTGGGCGTTTTCATTTTTGGTTCCCTAATACAGATAACTAAAGATATTATTTACCAGCTTCTCACCCTCAAATTTACCGACTCGGAGGGCTGCTCGGAGGCTCGGTTTCCGGGGGTTCGGGAGGGGGAGATTCAGCATCCGGAGGATTCAGCGACTCCTCCCAAACTTCGATTTGCGATCGAGCTTGCTCAAAAGCCCGAGTGCCCGAGGGAATTTTCTTCAAAGTCGCGATCGCCCCAGCCAGATCCGACGACGACTGTTCCACACCAAGCGCCAAAATCCGCTGACTCCACTCATCAATCGCCTCACTCGCCTGCCACCGGAGCGAACTCGACTCGGGCACCTCAAGGGCCAGCGCAATAGCCGTTTGCAGAGCCTCCGCAGTCCCCGCTCGGGCGGCCTGACGGGCGTTCTGCAAACCTTGCTCACCCTGAAATTGAGCCTCCCAAGTCCGAATGTTCGATCGAGCTTCCTCATAAAGCACCCGTCCCGATCGAATCCGGCGGGCCATCTCAATTGCCCCCGCCAAATTGCCGCCCGCCGCTAGCTGCTGAGCTCTATCCAAAAACGGCTGGTCAACAAGCCGCTGTCTCCTCTCGATCCAAGCTTGAATTTTGGTTTGAGCTTCCACGTAAAGCGCCCTACCTCTAGCGATCCGAGAAGCTTGAGCAACGGCCGCTTCCAGAGCATTCGGATCGCCCGTACTCGCCAAATCGTTCGCCCTTTGCAAATACGGACTGTCTTCCAGCAGCTCGATTTGACGGCTCAAGCTGCTAATTTGACTGCGAGCTTCCTCAGAGCGGGGATTTGATTGCGGGACTGTTTGCAATTGCGCGATCGCAGCCCTCAAATCCTTGACCCCTCCCGGCGCCGCCAGCCTGCTTGCCAAATCCAAAACTTTCACATCAGACATTTCTTGCTGCCAGCGGCCGACTAAATCTTGAGCTTGTTTGTACAAAGGGCGGCCGGAATTCAAATTTTGAGCAATCTCGATCGCCTTTGAGAAACCCTCAACAGAGCCAGTTGAAGCCTGAGCAGTAGCATTCGCCAACTGGTTAAAATCCTCAACTTGTCCCCTTAAATTTGCAGCGTCGGGAATCTTGCTAGCGATCGCGGTCGCCTGCTGCCAATCGCCTGCCTGCAAGCGTTTTTGGGCGATCTCCATAATTTTCTTGCTAAATTCCGCGATCGCCTTATTGGCAGCTTGATACAAATAACTGTTTTCACCAATTCCCTGAGCCAGCTTAATCGCCGTCACCAGATTGTCGAGACCTCCCTCCGAGGCAGTATTCCGGGCTTTTACCAACTTATTGCCCTCAGCCCGAGTCGTCTGAATTAGCTGAGTCAATTCCTCGTACTTAGCTGATTCCCAGAAAGTATTTCCCAAATCCAAAAGCAAAGTAGCTTGGCGGAAAGCCGGCGCCCACTCTTCCTTACGCAAGTGGTCTTGGGCTGTGCCGTAAATTTTCTCTGCATCGCTCCATATCGACTGCCACTTTTCAATCTGCTTTTCCACCGTCGGGTAAGCGGGAACGTCTTTAGGAACCTTGCGAGCGATCGCAATCGCCTCCTCCAGCTTTCCTTCTTGGAAACTAACATTTCCCAACCTGACAATATCCTCTGACCACCGATCGATTTGACCGTTAATTCTCGGCCGCAGCGGATGGTCTTGTGGCAAAGCATTCACTAATTCGATCGCTAACAGCAAATCATCCGCCGTCCGCTTGCTTGCTGCTTCTTGAGCGCAAAAAAAGCGATCGTTAGCAGAAGCCGTCGGCCAAAAAATCTTTGAGCAATTCGACTGCGAGGTCAGGTTGAGCAAAGACGCAAGTGCCACAAACCCCATACCCACCGACACGATCGAACTCACAGCCAGCCAAAACTGCCACTTATTCGACCACCTCCGCCACAACTGATTGGGTTCCCCCAGCGGCTGCGAGTTTTCCCCAGACAAATTCGGCGGTAGTTCCAAATGCCCTCCCGGCAGTTTTCCCGAAGTAACCAACTCTCGGAGCTCTTTAAGTCGTTCAGCCCGGTTTTTCCTTGCTGGTACCCGCACCAGCGACGAAGAATCCTTTGTTGACTCCAAGGATTCTGATGCAGACCAACGGCCTGGTGTTTTGCGCTCTTGACTCATATCCTCACCACAAACAACAACCAGCCTGTCTTAATTATTTCAAAACAGCGATCGCTGCTATTGACTGCTCTATAGAATGTATTCATCACTTTTCAATACTCCTGCAGGCGAAAGACTACAAGAGGCGATCGCCAAACCGCAAAAATCAAAATTTTGTGATTAGGTAATTGATAAGGGGTAATTGGCAATTGGTCAAGGCCTTTATCCCTAACTCGCACTCATGATTGCCAATTACCAATTATTATCTCAAGAACCGGAGTTCGATCGCAAATCGCCAATCAGTTCCGCAAGCTGATCGCTGCTAGCTTGGTAAACCTCGTTGCAGAAATGGCACGTAGCCTCAGCCCCGCCATCTTTTTCAATCATGTCTTGCAGTTCCGCTTCGCCCAACATTTTCAAAGCTCCCAAAACTCGATCGAACGAACAGCCACAGTGAAAGCGCACCATCTGAGTTTCCGGGAAAATTTCCAGGCCCATATCTCCCAATAACTCTTCAAGAATCTCGTGCAGCGTTTTGCCCGATCGCAGCAGCGGCGTAAAGCCCGACAGTGCAGCAACTCTAGATTCTAAAGTTTGCACGAGGTTTTCGTCCGTTGCCGCCTTCGGCAGAACCTGCAACAGCACACCCCCAGACGCTTGTACCCCGTCCGCCCCCACAAACACCCCCAAAACCAGAGCCGAAGGCGTCTGCTCCGAGGTTGCCAAATAGTGAGTCAGATCGTCGCCTATTTCGCCGGAAACCAATTCTACCGTACTTGAGTAAGGGAAGCCGTATCCAACGTCCCGCACCACGTACAAATAACCGTCACCTATTGCCCCGCCGACATCGAGTTTGCCTTTAGCATTCGGCGGCAATTCCACTCCGGGATTGTCCACATAACCTCGAACCGTTCCATCCAGTCCCGCATCAATCAGAAGTCCGCCCAGCGGCCCATCTCCTTTGATGCGAATATTGACTCTCGATTCGGGTCGCTTCATGCTGGAGGCGAGTAACAGCCCCGCCGACATCGTGCGGCCGAGGGCGGCTGTAGCCACGTAGGAGAGCTTGTGCCGCCGTCTTGCTTCTTCGGTGAGGCGGGTGGAAATGACGCCTACAGCGCGAATTCCGCCCTCTGCGGCTGTAGCGCGAATTAATTGATCGGCCATGAAAAACCTTACTTTGTCTTTTGATACCTTCTTGAACTATTTTAGAAGTTCTTGAAAATTGTGGCAGCAGATAGCAGCAGTTGACTCGGCAGGCCTGGAAGTGCGATCGAACTTCAGAACTCGCCTCTGTTTTCTATTTAACCTCGATTAACTGACTATTTCTTAACTAATATTCTGCGGATTTTTTTAATTTAACTATTTATTTAATCAGCCCCGAATAACGAGTGCATTTTTTTTACACAAGCCAGCTTTTTCTCAGTCATTTTATAAAAACTAACAACTAATGACTAAAGCTTATCTTGCCGCTAACCAGACGATTACCAAACCTTTACCTTTGTCGGCTAGAGTGAGCAATGTAGGTTTCAGACCAATGTTTTTTAGCTGGAAATAAGGGATATGCCACCAACATCCAAAGCACTTTTAGCGGAAATCCAGCATGACAGCGGAGCGACTCGGAACTTGCATTTTTATGCCAAGGGCGAAACCATTCCTATGATGTCGCAAGGTATATGGCGAGTTTGTCAAGGTTTAGTACAACTGAGTACCCTTTATCCAACTGGAGAAGAAGGACTTTTGGGTTGGGTTGGGCCTTCGATGTGCTTCGGTTTGTGGTTGACAAGCTTGCAGACTTACCGAGCTACGGCGACATCAGATGTTTATTTGATGTGGTATTCTATGGTGGAAATCGAAGCTTCTCCTCAATTGTCTCACGAGTTGCTGCCTCAAATGGTACGGCGGCTGCGGCAAATGGAAGCAATTTTAGCGATCGCCGGACAGCGGCGAGTAGATGACCGTTTGTATCAGCTACTGCTATTATTGCAACAGGACTTCGGTCAGCCTGTGGTTGAGGGAACTCGTTTGAATATCCGCTTGACACATCAAGATATTGCTAATGCGATTTGCACGACTCGGGTAACAGTAACTCGAATGCTGGGAAAATTGCAGCAGCAAGGCTTAATCAGTCGAGATGGCGATCGGCATTTAATACTTAACAAAGATGTTTTTGCCGCATCGTCTGATTTGTTTGGTTGCAACCCTCAAGCAGTGTAGCAAGCGCAGAAAAAAATCTTATTCTGCTTCGCCAATCAGCGTAAACGCCCCCCAATCTTGAGGATTTGGGTGCATCTTCATTGTCATCAGCATTGCTTGCCGCAAAGCTTGAGCTTTATTCGGGTTTTGCTGTAACTGGCGATAGAATCCTGCCATTAATTCCGCTGTCGAATCATCTGGTACTGACCACAGAGAAACCAGAATACTAGGAACTCCAGCACTAATTAAAGCACGAGATAACCCAACCACGCCATCGCCTGTGAGTTTTCCTCTGCCAGTATTGCAAGCACTTAATACCACTAATTCAGCATTTAATTTTAAATCCAAAATTTCGCTCGAAGTCAGCAATCCGTCATCATTTCCTGATGGAGCTAGGGCGATCGCTCCCGGTAAATCTCGGCTCTTCACTTCATTGAGTAATCCGTGAGTTGCCAGATGAATAATCCGGGCTTTTAGCATCTGTTGAGTAATCGATGCTTTAGTCGCTTGAGAGCCTGTAATCGGTTTAGTATTTAGAAGTTGGGCAATTGTAATTGCTTCCCGTTCGCTGCCCGGTAAGGGATCTAATTGGCGCGGCGGGGTGCCTATTTTGGGCATAATTGGATTGCCGACGACGAGGTTATTTTGGAGAGAAAGTTGTCGGTTTTTTTGCCGTGAGTGGCGGGTGAACTGCAAAATTTGAATGGCGGGAGCAGTGAGGATGGTATGTTTTTCAATCAAATATTGACCTGTCGGATCTTGTAAAGCGACAAAGGGAACTAAAAACAGGGATTGATGGGGAATGAAGATGATAGGAGCATTCGGGTCAGTAGGTAAAATATCGGCAATAGGTTGAATGAGTAGTTGATAACTTTGCTGTAATTTGGGGTAGATTATCCGAGAATTAGCAGTGGTAGAAGCAGGGGAATTAGCTGTTTGTGTATTGGCAGTGTCCCCCAATACACCGAGAGCATCGCGAGTGCCGCGAATCATCTCAGCTAAGGCGGTATCTTGCTCGTTTAATCCTCTCCTCCCGGTAGCAGCAGATACTCTTGTCTCTTCGCTGGCTTCGGGTAGATTGATGTCGAGAGATTTGAGGTCAACGGAGCGAAAGGTAATTTCACCAGTCGGCTTGATGACCCAAATATAGAGGGCTTCATTCCTAATAATGGAATACTCGACGAGGGTAGCGTTTTGCTCTTTAGCGATTTGTTGAATTTGCTGGATATTGGGGGGGTTGATAGTAGTTGGGACAGATGCAGATGGGGCAAGGCGAGATGCCAATAACTCGACAAAAGCTCTGGCTCTACCCCGTTCGGCAATTTCTAAAGCGTCATTAGTTTTTTTCTGAGCAATGAAGACTTCTTGTAAAGTGAGGTAGGGGTTAGTTTGAGTTTCAAAGATTGACACTTTATTGACATCGCCTAATCCAGCACGGAGAGATTCCGAAACTTTAATACTATCAAGTAGGGTTTTCTCTGCTGCTGGGAGATTGCCAGATTTGGAGAGAGCGAATCCTAGATTGTTGAGAGCCGTCTCCTCGCTTTGGCGGTCTTTAATTTCTCGGGCGATCGCCAACCACTGCTGAGCGTAGTCGATCGCTTTGGGGTAGTCTCCGAGGGAAAGGTAAGCAATTCCCAGACTTCCGAGAGCTTTCCCCTCGCTTTCGCGGTCTTTAATTTCTCGGGCGATCGCCAACGACTGCTGTTGGTAGTCGATCGCTTTGGCGTAGTCGCCGAGGGAAAAGTAAGCAATTCCCAGAATTCCCAGAGCCGCCCCCTCGCTTTGGCGGTCTTTAATTTCTCGGGCGATCGCCAACTGCTGCTGAGCGTACTCGATGACTTTGGCGTAGTCGCCGAGGGAAAGGTAAGCAAGTCCCAGATTTCCCAGAGCCCCCCCCTCGCTTCGGCGGTCTTTAATTTCTTGGGCGATCGCCAACCACTGCTGAGCGTACTCGATCGCTTTGGCGTAGTCGCCAAGGTTACGGTAAGCATTTCCCAGATTTCCCAGAGCTGTCCCCTCGCTGTAGCGGTCTTTAATTTCTCGGCCGATCGCCAACTGCTGCTGAGCGTACTCGATGGCTTTGGCGTAGTCGCCGAGGTTACGGTAAGCATTTCCCAGATTTCCCAGAGCTGTCCCCTCACTTTCGCGGTCTTTAATTTCTCGGGCGATCGCCAACCACTGCTGAGCGTAGTCGATCGCTTTGGCGTAGTCGCCGAGAGAATCGTAAGCAATTCCCAGACTTCCCAGAGCTGTCCCCTCGCTTTCGCGGTCTTTAATTTCTCGGGCGATCGCCAACGAATGCTGGGCGTACTCGATCGCTTTGGCGTAGTCGCCGAGGGAATCGTAAGCAATTCCCAGACTTCCCCGAGCCCACCCTTCGCCTTGGCGGTCTTTAATTTCTCGATAAATTATTAGTGCCTGTTGCCAAGACTGCAATGCAGCTTGAAATTGACTAATATCATACTGCTGAATCCCTTCCTTTAACAGTCGGTCTGCTTCGGCTTGCTGAGCTTGGGTTTGAGCCAAGGCCTGAGAATTGATGATTTTAAATTGAGAATTAGGGATAAACCGAAACTCGCCTACAGTCAGCCCCGCTAAGATTGAGATCAGTGCCGACAATCCAATTTTTTGCAGTTTCATAACTTTTGACAGGCCTCTGGTTTGAGCATCCGCTTGACACATCAAGATATTGCTAATGCGATTTGGACGACGCGGTTCTGTTGACTGTTGACTGTTGACTGTTGACTGCAAGATAACGACCTCTAACTGGAAGGAAGAGGATTGGACTAATAAATAGTCTTCTTTTAATTTCTCCCGATCGGGCTTGGGGCTTTAAAGCAATTCTTTCTGGTAACATTAACGCGAATGCTGGGAAAATTGCAGCAGCAAGGCTTAATCGTTCGAGCTCGCCATCTCGGCATTTAATTCTTAACAAAGGTGTTTTTGCGTCCGCCTCCGATTTGTTTGGCTGCAACCCTCCAGCAGTATAGCAAGCGACAGCCATTTGCATCTACATAATGCTGTCTAATATTAAAGCCCAAATCGAATTCTCTGTCTTGATTTTCCTCCCCCTATCTACAGCAATACATTTGTCGCCAGAAAAGATATCATTAAGCGGTGCATCTATTTAGGAAAAAACTCAATGGCTAACTCAACTCCAGAAACACCGCAACCCGACAAAAAAGAATTAGCTAACATCACAGCTAAACCTCAAGAACAACAAGAAGAACCGCCAAATAAGGGTGACGGGCGGAAATAGTCGATCGACATTCATCTGTGACGATATAAATCTCGAATTGCCTTAAGATCGACGACTTCTTTTTTTCTCAACATCAGTGTTCTTCCCTACAATACCGGTTCCTATAAATTGGTATTCTGCCAGTAGTTTTTAGGTAATAAACAAACCCGATTTTTGCCAAAAACCGGGTTTGTTTGCTATTGACAAATTATTCGGTTTGTGCAGTGCCGTTGTTCGATCGCAACTTCGGCTTTCCAGACTTTCCACGGAGACCGTTTAAAGAAACCACATCAGCCTCAGAACTCTCCCTAGCCACCCGAATTAGCAACCCCGACAACAACAAACTCGCCAACATCGAAGAACCCCCGTAACTAAAAAACGGCAGCGGCAAACCCGTAGTCGGCAAAACCCCCGTCGCCACCCCAATATTCAGCAGCGACTGTCCCACCATCACCACCATCACCCCAATCGCCACCAACTGAGACTCAATATTTCGAGCCTTCATCGCTACCCTCAAAGCCACAGTAGAGTAAGCTGCTAACATCAGCAACAGCGAGAAACCTCCCACCAAACCAAACTCCTCAGCAAACACAGCAAAAATAAAATCGCTGTACTGAATCGGCAAATAAAATAACTTTTGCTGCGACATCCCCAAACCCACACCCCAAATGCCCCCAGAACCCACAGCCAGGAGACTTTGAATCAACTGATAGCCGTCTTGCATCGGATCGGCCCAAGGATTGAGGAAAGACATAATCCGGCGGCGCTGGTATTCCCTAAAACTAATACTTAAAACCGCCAAAAGCATTCCCCCGATAGCCGTTGCGCCCAACTGCAAGTAAGGTAAGCCAGCCGCTAAAGCCACCAACCACAAAGTCATCCCGCACAAAGCCGTGGTGCTCAAATTCGGCTGCAACAAAATTCCCAACAGCATTGCGCCGAAAATTAACAGCCAAGTTAAGCGAACTTTATTTGTCAACCGGGGCCAGTTGCCGAAAATGCGGGCGCTTTGGAGAACAAAAAACGGCTTGATCAACTCAGAAGGTTGAATAATCGGAACCGGGCCCAGAGATATCCAGCGAGTCGCCCCGTTGATAGTGGTTCCCACTCCCGGAACTAAGGTCAACCAGAGCAATCCCAGCAGCAACAGGACGCCTAACTGAGCTGTTTTTAGCAGGTAGCGCAGGGGGGAGTACACCATCAAGTTAAAACCTGCCAGCCCGATCGCCACTGCGATTAGCTGTCGTTTAAAATAATAAAGGCCGTCTCCAAATTCATAATTTGCGATCGGATAGGAAGCCGAAAACAATGCTGTCAGCCCTACAAACAGCCACAGAAAAGTCAGCCACCTCAGCCAGCGGGCCTCAGCGGCCCATTGAGACGCGCTGGGGTCAAAAAATGGAATGAAGCGTCGAATGTCATTAGCCATTAGTCATGAGTTTAAAAATTACACCCATCAACCCGGTGTCTAGGCAAAATATTGGGTTAGCAACGAGAAATTGACGAAGAAACCGGATTGATGACTAAAAGTGCATAAGTCTTATAGTTATTAGGTAAAATCATAACAAACAAAAAAGGTAACTGCTCAGCGGAACTGCGTTGCGGTGAGCAGTTACATAAATTGATATCATGTGCGGTCGATTAACCATGATTAAACTTTTGCCTCCGGTCACCAACAGAAATGAGCCAAACTACTGATTAACTGTTTGAGATTTAACAGTTTTCCACACCGCTGGAATAAAACTGCTTCTCATTCATCTTGCGTTTTTAAAACAGTGATTAGCTATCGGTTCATTTGTCTGCTGGCCACAGTCTTTGACGGCTGTTGCAGTTCGGGTGAATGTGAAGGCAGATAATATAAATATATCCCCAAGGGGATTTTCACGCTTTCACTCAAATGCCATCGATCTCCATCCATTACTAAAATGACTCTTTTTTTCGGCCCTACTTTCCAATGTCGATATCTCATCTGCTCAAACTCGCTCGAAAAGCTGGCTATTGACAAAGGGTAGTATCCACTCTTTTGGTTTCTCCGGTACTCGGATGTACAAAACCATATAACCACAACCATTGAAACCGCCAGTTAACAACAGCCGTATATACTCAGATGAGGCGCGATCGTAATTCGTTTTGGCTTTCTTTATTTGATGGGGGTCGTGTTCCTGCGGATTATATCACGGTCGATCGACCGGACATGATATAAGATGCGAGTTTTGGAGAAATCTCAATATTCTGGGCCAGCAGCAGATTTTGGGTCATCGAACTTGATGCTAGGAAAGGAAAACTTTTTTACGAATTTGGTAATTGCGTCTTTGCGCCCTTTGAGGCAAATTGTGGCAGAAGCCGAAAGGGCGATCGAACAATTAACACTTAAGCAGGTTGTGGCGTGGTTTGTGAAAGACGGGAAGATTCGCACACAACAGGGTGTCGATGCGGCTTTTTTGGACTTGTGAGTTAAAGGTCGATCTATCCCACTGGCAAATAATACGTCAAACTCGGGTATTGGGGGCGGTTTCGGGCGATCGAAAAAAAGTTTTGACTTTGGGGTTGACAGACAAAGGAAAACTTGATAAGGTAATTAAGTCGAGCGAAAGAGATGCAGCGCATCAAACTTAACGCAGACACAGGATTAAAAGTTTTCAAAGCTTTCCTGGTGCTTATGATGTAATGGAACCACTCCGATCCATCCCGAACTCGGTTGTTAAACGTTGCTATGGCGAAGATACTCGGCGGGTCACTGCCCGGTAAAATAGCTCAGTGCCAGGTTAATAATAAATTAAAGCTCTTTTCCCGCAACAACGGAAAAGGGCTTTAGTTTTTTGGTGAATTATTACTCATCTACACAAAAGCAAGTCTTGGGCCGGCAGGATGCCTAACCCCTACTCCTCACAAGAATTGTTGGAGATTTCTAACGTGCGAGTTTTGTAGAAATCTCAATATTCTGGGCCAGCAGCAGATTTTGGGTCATCGAACTTGATGCTAGGAAAGGAAAACTTTTTTACGAATTTGGTAATTGCGTCTTTGCGGTCTTTGAGGCAAATTGCGGCAGAAGCCGAAAGGGCGATCGAACAATTAACACTTAAGCAGGTTGTGGCGCGGTTTGTGAAGGACGGGAAGATTCGCACACAACAGGGTGTCGATGCGGCTTTTTTGGACTTGTGAGTTAAAGGTCGATCGGTCACACTCCCAAATAATACGTCAAACTCGGCTATTGGGGGCTGTTTCGGGCTACCTTTAAAAAAGTTTTGACTTTGGGGTTGACAGACAAAGGAAAACTTGATAAGGTAATTAAGTCGAGCGAAAGAGATGCAGCGCATCAAGCTTAAAATTAAGCAGAACGCAGACACAGGATTAAAAGTTTTCAAAGCTTTCCTGGTGCTTATGATGTAATGGAACCACTCCGATCCATCCCGAACTCGGTTGTTAAACGTTGCTATGGCGAAGATACTCGGCGGGTCACTGCCCGGTAAAATAGCTCAGTGCCAGGTTAATAATAAATTAAAGCTCTTTTCCCGCAACAACGGAAAAGAGCTTTAGTTTTTTGGGGAGTTACAGATGTTTATAATATGACAAGTGCCTAAGTCCAGAGCTTGCTGCGTATTTGAAGACGATTACGAATTATCCCAGGCCATCATTAAAGGACTTAATGCTAGAGCCACATCAGGCAATTACCAAGTCGAACGTTTTATATTTAATTAAGTTGACTTACTTAATCTCCTTTTCAAGGTAGTATATGGGTAATAAAAAACTATGGACTTGGGCAGATTTATGTTTCAAAGCATTACTTCTCAAATAAATGGTTCTTCTTCCTTCTTGTCATATTTAGTAATGGTATTAGGCGTTACTAGCATAGCGTCTATACTGAGTTGGCGATGGTGGAAAGGAAAGGAAACGTATAAATCGCTACAATCACTTCCTTCGCCTCCCCAATATTGGGTGTTAGGAAATCTGCCACAAGTATTAGCAGCAGTAAAACAGAAAAAATTATTTCAGCTATTTTTTGATTGGAGTCAGCAGTTAGGCCCGATGTACGTCATCTGGAATGGCAGGACTCCATCTGTGATTTTAAGTAAACCAAAAGTAATTGAAGATACCATTATCAATGGGATGAGAGATGGTAGCTTAATTAGAGCCAAGCAAGTACGTCAAGCATGGAACGATATCAGCGGTTCTATTATGCTCGGAGAAACTGGAACCCAGTGGCAGTGGCGACGGCAGGCTTGGAATCCAGAATTTAGTTCGAGCAATATTTCCAAATATCTGGAAATAATTAGCCAAGCTTGCGAACAAGTCATTGAGACGCTGAAACAAGTTGCACCCCCAAAAGAAGTGGAGGTAGATCCTCTGTTTGTGGAACTAACAATGAGGGTGATTTCCTCTTTTGTACTAGGTATTCCTGTAGATAGAAATAGTACCAGTCAGGAAGGTTCCCCCCTGGAAGTTAGCAAGGTGTACGAAGCGATGTCTATTGTAGGTTATCGTTTCCTGCGACAAGCTACGGGGGAGAAAAGATGGATGAAATATTTGCCAACTCAGAATTCACGGGATTATTGGGCAGCAAGGCGATATTTAACGGAATTCCTTACTCCCCGCGTTGACTTAGCTTTAAAGATGAGAGAACAAAATCAAACTGATTTCCCACAAGTCAGTAGTTTGTTTAGGGAATCAATGTTAGTCAAAATCGCGGCTAAAGAACCAAAATACGATCGCGAAACCTTAATATCAGAATCGATTGAACTATTAATCGCGGGTACTGACACCACAGCCCATACTTTATCCTTTGCAGTTGGCGAATTGAGCTTAAATCCAAGAGTATTTCAACAAGCACGAGATATCGTTGACCAAGCTTGGCAAAAAGAAAGTGGGATCAACCTAAAAAACCTCAAAGAATTGGCTTATATTCGTGCCATTATCAAAGAAACACTGCGCCTTTATTCAGTGGCCTCTGGCTCAAGTCCATTGGAGACTCAACGGGATACTCTAATTGAGGGTACAGTGATTCCGCGTGGGACAAGAGTATCCTGGTCAATGCTTGCAGCCGGAAGAGATCCAGAAGTTTATGCTAACCCAGAGGAATTTCGGCCCGAACGTTGGCTAGACAAGAATAAGGAAACAAGTTCACTGCCAATGATACACTTTGGCTCAGGGTCGCATCGTTGCTTAGGAGAGCATCTATCAATGCTGGAAGGAACGATGATGTTAGCATTATTTGTGCGCCACTTCGATTGGGAGTTAGTTAACGGTCGTTCTTCTCTGGAACAATTACAGCAAAACCTGTTAATTTATCCGTCAGATCGAATGCCAATACGCTTTCGAGGGAGAAACTGAGCCTAAACTTTTCAAACACCGCAATTTTTAGGAATATACAAGATAGCCTGATTAGCGCTCTTATATAACTCTAAGCATGGGAAAATAGGTGATCAGGGGTAAAATTCGTTTGAGCAATAGGGATGGGAAAGAAATTCATCAAAGAAATCAGCCTAGGAACTCCCAAAGATAATTGCGGAATCCGAAACATCTTCAACCAGCTTTGCATGAGATTGAAGTAGATACAGCATATTCCATTTATATGCGGTACACACAATTTTTTTGTAAGTAGCGATCGACTTCCTCAAACCATTGTGCCCAAGCTTTGGTAATATCGTCTGGGAGTTTGGGTTCAGCTATTCTATTTTGGTGCTTGTGGATCACAAAGTCGATGTAGTCGCTGACTTCTGGCAAGAATGATTCTGGAAGTTGCTGCAATAAGGGCGATCGTAATATCAGGAATAGTCATAATAATTGCCCATTCCAGTCGTTTTTATTTTAATACAATCATAACAACATCGTGCTTATGATCTAATGGAACCACTCCGATCCATCCCGAGATCGGTTGTTAAACGTTGCTATGGCGAAGATACTCGGCGGGTCACTGCCCGGTAAAATAGCTCAGTGCCAGGTTAATAATAAATTAAAGCTCTTTTCCCGCAACAACGGAAAAGAGCTTTAGTGTTTGGGGGGTTAGGGTAAAATAACTTCATCAATAAATTTTTTGACAAGCTTGATGCTATCCAATTCCATTGTTTTCTCATCTATCCATCGATTATCCTGTATAGAAACTTGCAGAGCTTTGCCCGGTCTTAGTATGCTACTGATGCTTGAAATCACTGCTTTATTTTTGCCTGCTGGTTTATTTAACTGCTTCAAGTCATTGTTAGTTAATTGATTAGTATCAATGCCAGAAACATAGTTAGTAGACATAGATAGTAGATTGGGATAGTTTAACTTTGCACATTCCAACAAAAGATCTTCTAAGGTTCCTGAGTCACTGTTATTAGGAGCGATAAAAATTCCACATCTAGGGGAACCTTTCATCACTTCGCCCAGTGTTGGAGGTAAGGACAAACCTAGTGGAGACAACTCAGCAATTAGTTTATCGAATCTTTCTTGAGGTGTTTCGACATCATCAGCATCTAAAAAAATACCAATACCAAAAATATCTGAAGCTGGAATTATAGCAAGGCTTTCCTCGATAGTATTTGACAAGCGTGTGATTCCAATAGCACTATGTAAAGCAACTGATAGCTCAGCATTTTGTAAAAATACTGGAACAGGCACACGCTTCATCAAATCATCATTTATCGGAAATGTTTTAGGTACAAGTGGCTCCCAAAATGAGTCAAGCTTAGATAAAAGAGTAACTCGCTTTAAACCGTAATATTTGAGAAAGCAAATCAAGAATTCAATATCTTGAGGGCCTTCTCCAACGATGTAACAGTACCTAACCATAATCACCTCACATCCAGTCCACGCTCTGAACGCAACCTATGCAACAAATTACCAGAAAACCTCTGGGGTGCTTGTCCATTATGGTTTAGCCGAAAAGCTACAACATTGTCTGTAGCAATTTCAGGCTGTAGCATTGCATCGATAGCTTCGAGACTGTGAGTTGTCACAAAAAGCTGTATTTCTCGGCGGCGACAGGTTTCAATCAACCAAGAAAATACACTGCCAAGAGCTGAAACATGGATAGATGTCTCAATTTCATCAACTAGAAGTACACCATTAGCTGTAGTCAACAAAGTGAGAGCAATAACTAAAGCTCGCTTAAATCCATCGCCAAATACATATAGAGGAGCCAAGCCAAGCTCTTTATGTTTTATGTAAAGAGTGGCTATACCGGTTGGCATGGAAAGTATTTGAATGTCAAGAATATTATTGTCAAAGGAGCGAATTAATTCTAATACTTCATTTTTACCATCTTCTTCTTGCCTGATGATTCGTGATAGCCGCTCTAGAATAGGTTCCGATGAAGAATAGGAAGGAAATATAGTTGCATTTTTAACGATGGGTTTATTGCGTCGGCGCTGGACAAATCGCTCGTTTTCCCAAAACTGAAATATTTCACGTTCTGGTTCAGGGGGGAATAAATTAAGTTGTTCTGAAGCTAGATTGACTGCAATTTCTAATTCTAGACCGACTCTAACTGAGTCAATTTCAGGAGAAGACACCTCTTCTTGTGGAGAAGATATATCTTTATAAAAGCTTTTTTGATTGTTTTTTTCTACTCCACTACCATAAATTTCTCCAAGCTTTGCTTTCAATTCATGTATGGGTGTAGTCCCATTTGCTTTTATCAGAATTTCAGCTTGGTAAATTTCGTCATTAGAATCACCTATTTTTTGAGAAAAAATCCATTTCAATGCCTCACTGTTCGGTCGAAGTGTGATTAATGGCGATCGACCGAGATATAATCTGCGTTGTGAAACCTCAAGCCACTGAAAGGGATCGAGTGGATTGCATAAAATCGAAATAGCTTCCAGAATGCTAGTTTTTCCGGCATTGTTATCGCCCACAAAAATGTTTACCTGTCCTAATTGAGACAAATTTACTAATTGAAGAGCGCGATAGCCACTGATTTGTAAACGGTCAAAGAGCTGAGACATAGGAACTGGCTTCAAGAGCCTGATTTTTTATGAGAGTTGAGATTGCTTATATCTAATCACTAAGACTCAACGTTGTCAATAGGATACCTGCCACAACTATACTCAATCAAAGCGATGGCGATTTATTCGCTTTGGCTCGCCATCACAATACTACACTATTATCGACGGTAATTACTTTCCTTCGAGAGGTTCATCACAATCATCAGCGATACAGATTTGATTTTTCCAAATTCCAAGTCCGCCTCGCTTTGTCGGCTTTTCTTGGGTTGAGTTTTTAGCCTGCTTTTCTATCAAAAACTCAATATAATGAAGCACTTCTGTCTGAAGAGACTCAGGGAGTTGGGCTAATTTTTCTAAAATGACTGGCTGTATCATGATTTCTTCTCGCGATCGCCCCATCTACTCCATTAAAGCACCAACACCCAATGTCAGCCACAGAATACCCCATTATCTAGCCCGATCGCCCTCACTCTATGCAAATCCCGATCGCACTTACACCATCATCATTCTGCAACTTGCCTAAAATTACGCGATCGACTATTCTTCCTAATAGAGATCATCCCAAATCCTTGCATCTCTTAGTCCGCGAAGGCGGACTTCGTTTGTGTAGACGCGGTTTCAACCGCCGGGTGATTTTTGCTCGATATAACAACCGACAAAAACATGACAGCAATATTACCGCCTTGGATAGTTTTAGACTCCCTATTGCACAACTGGCTACTAGAAGATATCGGTAGGGGCGATCGCACAACATCGGCCTTATTTCCCGCAAACAGCATCCAGGGTACTGCTAAATGGATAGTCAAAGAAGCTGGAGTCATTGCCGGATTGCCAATTGCCGATCGCACATTTAAACTTTTAGACAGCGGCCTCAGTTTCATCCCCCAAGTACCGGAAGGAAAACTGTGCGAAAAAGGAGAAGTAATCGCCGAGATTTCCGGCAATTTCGATGCGCTGCTAACCGGAGAAAGAGTAGCATTAAACTTGGCAATGCGTTTGAGCGGCATCGCTACATTAACTCAGAAATATGTTGACAAAATTGCCGATTTGCCCGTGCAATTAGTAGATACGCGCAAGACGACGCCGGGATTGAGATTGTTGGAAAAATACGCAACTCAAGTCGGCGGTGCTTGCAATCACCGGATGGGATTAGATGATGCGGTGATGATTAAAGACAATCACATTGCGGCGGCTGGGGGAATTGCAGAGGCGATCGCCCTAATTCGCAATTCTATCCCCTATCCGCTGACAATCGAAGTCGAAACCGAAACTCTGGCTGAAGTAGAAACAGCTTTGCAGCACAAAGCCGATATTATCATGTTAGATAATATGTCCTTTGATTTGATGCGGCAGGCTGTGGCAATAATTCGGGAAAAGAGCGATCGGGTAAAAATTGAAGCTTCCGGCAATGTTACTTTAGAAACAATTAGAAGTGTAGCCGAAACCGGAGTTGACTATATTTCTACCAGTGCTCCGATTACGCGATCGACTTGGCTGGATTTGAGTATGAAAATTCATAGTCATTAGTCATTAGTCAGAAGTCATTAGTGATAGAAAATATGGTCAGTACCAAATCAAGCTTTAATACCCATTTTACTCTTTAGTCCCCTTCTGCTCGGACGAGAGTTTGACTCTTAAGCGATTTGAATCGCCGAATAATTCCAGAGGTAACTTCTCTCTTAGCTAATGACTAATAACTAATGACTAATGACTCTTAACAATTACTTCGAGATAAAATGAACCCAAAAACTTCCGTCAGGTATACAGAGGCTGCGGATTAAGCGATAGGGATAGTGCAAGTAAGCACCGCTGACACTTGTATCGTAGCCACTTCGGAACCACTCGCCATAAGGATCGTGAACGAAGAATCCCTCGCTGTCGTAGCCGGCGGCAACTATAATGTGACCGAAAGATGTGAAGTATCCGTGGATGACAGCGGGATTTCCGCTGGCTAGCCAATCTTGAACGTCATCAATAGTTGCATTCTCGGTAAAGAAATCTTGAGCGCCGTAATCTTTAACAATCTTCGCTAAATCATAGGGGTCCCAGCGACTGTAACCTTGGGCGATCGCATATTCATAGAGTTCGTCTTCATATTGCCCGGTTTTTTGGCGCTGTGGCACCTTCAAAAAGTCCAGACACATCGCTAATGAAGTTACATTGCAAGAACCTGTAGGATTGTTCAAGTTATCCATTTGCGATCGATAAGGAATGCCAAGCCTGACAGTTGGGGGATTCGGTTTGGGATAAAACAGAACCTCGTCTTGACTAATTTGAGCGTGTGCTCCGTAAACATACCAAATCCCAGAATCTTTGAAAGACTCGTTGCGGAGAGCAACTCTGATGTGACCGCGAGCCGGAGCAAAAGCCAGGATCTCAAACTCTTTTCCGGCTGGTATGAATTGTTTTTCCGAGTCCTGAAGTTGAGAAGACGCCAGCGGTTTTGATTTTAAAATCGTGTCTCTAAGCGTTTTCAGGAGCAGGGGATGTGTGGGAATGTCCCCTGGTTTGGTTTCGATCAGCTTTTTGGCTGTGACTGCTCCCAAAAAACCCGGTTCGCCGCACTTCATCAGAGTTTGAAATCGGTGGAGGGTGGCGGTAGAGAGAGGACCAAATTGGAAGTCTACGGGAGGTTTGAGTAAACCCATGTCAATAAGGCGACTTTGAATTTGGCCGCTGAGTTCGTCGTCAGCAGCGATTGCTTTGGCATCGTACCTAATTTTTGAGTTTAGAAAGTTTTGTAATTTCATTCTTGTCTGCCCGTGTCAATCGATTTTAGATTTTAGATTTTAGATTTTCGATTTTAGAATTACGACCGCAGATAAATCCGGTGGCCCCAGACCCAATTGCTTGATTGTCAATAATTCCCAGTCGATCCTCTCATAAAATTACGGTGATTTTACAGATCGTCCCTACCTTAAAGGCTTGATATTAATTATTTGATACAAAACCTTCAAGGCGAGAGCCGATCGAATTTCAGGCACTATTGACTAAAAATCCCTGGTGCCCGTTGGCATTCTTTCTGCGGAATGCCGAATGCTGTTGGATGCCTCAAAAGCAGAGGGAGGGCAGAATTCCCCTGTTGAGGCGATCGTCCGATTTATGCTTCGTCCGGGCGAATTACCACAACACCCATTGCATCGGGAGACAGATATTTGACGGCGGCTTCTCGGAGATCCTCGGCAGTCTGAGCTTGGATGCAGGCTGCATAGTTGAGGGCGGGAGCGATATCTCCTAACATCGACTGATAGTAACCGTACAAACTTGCTCGATCGCTCGGAGTTTCGTTACCAAAGATAAACCGATTTGCGACTTGGGTGCGGATGCGGGAAATTTCGGCATCTGTCACCAGTTCGGTTTGGAGAGTGCGGATGTGTTGGACGATGGCAGCTTCCACTGCTGGCAAGTTTTCTGTCGGTAGTTGAGCGGAAATCGAAAATACGCCGCCGAGTCGCTGAGTCATGTTGCTGACCGAAATTGACGACACTAGCCCTTTTTCTTCGCGCAAATCATTAACCAAGCGAGTTGTGCGGCCGTGACCCAAGATTGTCGCCAAAACGTCCAGGGCATAAGTTTCGGACATTTCCATGAAACCTGGCACTCGCCACATCACGATCAGTCGCGCTTGCTGAAGGGCAGAGTCTACAAATTCGCGGCGGACTGTTTCTGTAAACGGCGATTCTTGACCGTAGTTCAGGGTTTGGGGTTCTGGGTGAAAGTTGCCGACAGCAGGCACATTTATTTTGTTGTTTTGTGCTGTACTTTTTGCTGCAAAACTGTCTGCGACAATTTCTATTAGTCGATCGACTGGCAAATTGCCTACAGCTACCGCTGTCATGGCCCCGGGCTGATATCTGCTGCTGTGGAAATCCCGCATTTGTTGGGCTGTCAACTGTTCGATTACCGCAGTCGGGCCGAGTACCGGTCGCTTGTAGGGCAGGACTTCAAACGCTAATTCCATCGATCGCTGATAGGTGCGGCGGCGGGGATTGTCTTCCGATCGTCTAATTTCTTCTAACACTACTAGCCGTTCTCGAGCGAAGGCGTCGTCGGGAATGCTGGCGTTGAGCAACACATCGACTTGCAGGGGAGCTAGTTCGGCAAAATCTTTAGGAGCTGTGGTGATGTAGTAATTAGTGTAATCTTGGCTGGTGGCAGCATTGGTGACAGCGCCGCGCTGCTCGATCGCGCGCTCGAATTCGCCACTGGGAATGCTCGGAGTTCCCTTAAAAATCATGTGTTCTAAAAAGTGAGCCATGCCGTTGATTTCGTCTGGTTCGACGGCTGAGCCTAAATTGAGCCATACGCTGAGGTTAACAGCATCGACAGGCAAGTGTTCGGCTATAACGGTGAGGCCGTTGGGAAAATGGCGGACTGTTGGGGCGTTGAGGGGCGATCGGTGGGAGGTTTTGAGCAGGGTTGATGTCATTGTGCTTTTAAATTTATCTTGTTCTCTATATCTTAAAGGGTCATCCGATTTTAGATTTTAGATTTTAGATTTTAGATTGATCCCACGGCTGATGGTTGGTGGGGATGTTGTCGGGCGATCGCGAAATGCGAGAGCGGTGAGGGCGTGAGGGTTATGAGAAATCAGTGCGATCGACAAAACAAAAGTTGATGTGTTAAAAGTTGCAAGTTATAGTCTACTTTGAATTTAGCCTTTAATCCCTTCTTTTCGCATTCAAGTTTCGGAGTTGCCAATGCAATTTGAGTTTCTGATTCCAAAACGCCCTGTATCTTTGCAAACGAGGCAGAGAAGCAAGCTACAGAATTGGCAAGCATTTGTGCGTGCAGAAGCGTCAAAAACTTGGGTAGGAACTCCTTATTCAGGAAATGTTCATTTAGCTTTAGTGTACCTTTATGATGCTGATCCAGTTGACACTGACAATATCATAAAGCCCATACAGGATGCACTAATTGGGTTAGTTTATGAGGATGATTCACTTGTCACAGATGTGGAGTCGCATCGTCGCTCGCTTAGTGACACGTTTGACGTTGCTTTATGTCCGTCATTGTTGCTCCGGGGCATAATATCTGGCAGTGAGTGCGTTTACGTTAGAATAAATTCAGCAAAAGCATTAGAGAGTTATCTATGACCGCTAAATTAATACACGACAAATCAGTATCTAAAATTGCAGAAAAATACCGACAAGCAGGCTATACAGTATTGGTTGACCCTGAACCCGAAGACATCCCTTTCGATTTAGGGACATATCGTCCAAATTTGATTGTAAAAAAGAACGAAGCCGAAGGTTATATAATCGAATTCAACGGTTCTGGCAGGCAAATATCTATAGATAGGTTGAAAGAAATTGCTGAAATAGTTTCTGAAAATACAGGCTGGCGTTTCTTATTAATTACTGAAGAAGATGCTTTACTGAAAGACAACGCCAAGGAAGTAAATCTATTATCTTGGGAACATATTTTTAGTAGAATAACACAAAGTGAACGTCTGATCTCATTAGAAGAAAATGAAGGCGCGTTTTTATCACTTTGGGGAATACTTGAAGCACTTTTGCGTAGACGAGCTGAGGAGGTTACTATTCCAATTGAAAGATTTCCCACTGTATCTCTCATCAAACATATGTATTCGCAAGGAGAACTTTCAATAGAAGAGTACGATCGAGCAATGCGACTTTTAAGCGTAAGAAACCGATTTATTCATGGATTTGAAGCACCAGAAGTCAATGAGTCTGTATCTGAATTGCTCGCCCTTGTCAATGAATTAATAAGTTTATGGGCACCACAGTTATCTCAGTCCTGAAAGGTTTGGCAATAAGTCCTGAGTTTTTTTTGTGACAGCAAAAGATGGAAAATCTAAAATTGAATAAAAACTTAGTATTTCCACAAGCAGCTTTTCAACGATTTTGCCGATCGACTTCGGGGAAAATCGGCTTAATTTTGACTGTAGCCCTGACGATCTCGGCACTGTTGGCCCCCCTACTTTCTCCTTACGATCCGGCGGTCGATCGAGATTATTTGTTGCGCTTAGTGGCTCCTAGCGCTAAACATTGGTTTGGAACCGACGGTTTGGGGCGAGATTTGTTGGTCCGGGTGTGGCACGGATTGGGAATATCTTTACTCGTCAGCCTGGTTTCTGTGGGTGCGGGTTTAATTGTAGGAGCGCTTTTGGGGCTCGTGGCCGGGTATTTTCGGGGGTGGGCCGAGATGGCGATCGGCACTTTGGCGGATATTTTGCTAGCTTTTCCTTCGATTTTACTGGCGATCGGCGTTGTTACCGTCACCGGGCCGAGCCTGCAAAGCGTAATTATCGCCGTCAGCCTCGTGCAAATTCCGATTTACATCCGTTTAACTCGCAGTATGGTGCTGTCTCTGCGGGAACAAGAATTTGTTTTGGCTGTCAAGGCCTTGGGCGCCAGCGACTTGCGGATTATTTTTCGCCACATTTTGCCGGGAAGTCTCGCGCCTCTAGTTGTACAAGCAACTCTTTCGACTGGTACGGCGACACTAGAAGCCGCGGGTTTGGGTTTTTTGGGTTTGGGCGCACAGCCGCCCGCCCCTGAGTTGGGGACGATGCTTTCTGATGCTTTTAAGGGCGGATACGCTCTTTCTTCTCCTTGGACTATTTTGTTTCCCGGTTTGCTGATTACCTTGACTGTTCTGGGTTTCAACCTTTTGGGCGACGGGCTGCGAGACGTTTTAGACCCCAGATCCAATGCTGCGGCAAGGAAATAGCAATATTCAGGAGTTACGCAGCGGGCACAGTATTTGAGCAATACTGTGCCTCCTCTAAAAATTGTTTGTGTATGCTCAAACTTTTGGCGGGAGTTGAAGCCATTTGAAAGCCGTAGCCTGGGCTGCCGGCTGAGGTGATACCCGCTATGACTGCCTGCATTAAGATTGACCCGGATAGACGGCAGTCGTGCCCGATCGCGATCGTTAATTATGCCGCTGATTTATTGACTTTTTGCACCAGCAAACTCACAAAGGCTTGCCCCAAAATAGTCGCCATTTCCGGGGTGGGTTTAACCTGTTCGTCTGGAACGCCTTCAATGGCGATACCGCGAATGTCTGAACCATGTTGCAGCTTTTTTCAGTTATACTTTTGCATAATAATCAATAGTAACTTTTCAGCTAAGCATCAGTTTACGACAAATTTTAACCATGAATTGTTACATTTGCTACTATCAACAAGTAGGCAAGCTAGAACAGTGAGTTACAAAAGTTATTGAAAGCGATCGCAAAGCATGAATTATATCAAATCCGGTTAGATATGAATGATATACAACTGCGATCCTCCCGCTGGCTATCGAAAACAAGCCGGGAGTGTGACAGAGTGGAAGGATTTCTCTTCTTCCCTCTTCCCTTTTCCCTTTTCCTTCGATATTATGAGATTATTTCAAGGAACAAATCCGTACTTTGACCATCGTGCCACGGCTATTCAAAGCGCACAGAAATCAGCTTTTTGGTAAAAGTCCACAGTTGATTTTTCAAACGCTAGTCTAGTTCTTTTGCCCGCTTTCGTTTTAATAAATCCTTGGTTTGTTACCTTCCACTGAAAAATTAGGCACGGTTACACCGCTGTGAATCTTCGGTGCAATCTAAAGATACTCATACTGAATCGCGACTATTGCAGTCATATTCTGCGATTTGAACTTTAGTTTTAGCAGTTTTCCGCGTAAAAGGCGACAGTGGTTGTTGAGTTTCCATCGAATTGAATGGTTTTGCTCCTTTTCAACGAGTCATCGACCTTAGCATCATAATGAACACAGCACAAGACCACTATAACCAGCAACTTGCTGCCGTTTACAGTTGGATGTCAGGAAATCCTGAAGCAGCGATCGAACGAAATCACGCTCTTTTTTGTCAATTGGCGATCGACTCCGCACCGCGAGGATTAGCCATTGATTTAGGTGCAGGCTCAGGATTTCAATCTATTCCTTTAGCAAAACTAGGCTTTTCGGTAGTAGCTATAGATTTCTGTGAAGCGCTACTTTCAGAGTTGCGCGATCGCGCTAAACATCTTTCCATCCGTACCATTCACGACAATCTGCTTAATTTCTCGCAACACATTCAGGAACAGGCGCAGCTCATTGTTTGCATGGGCGACACACTTACACACCTAGAATCATTGAGTGCTGTCGATTCATTACTTTTGGACATTGAGCGCCGGCTGATTGAAAATGGGATGTTGATTTTAACTTTCCGCGATTATGTTTCAGCAGAGCTTCATGGATCTCAGCGTTTTATTCCTGTACAAAGTGATGAATTTACAATCCTCACTTGTTTCTTGGAGTATCAGGAAAACAGCGTAGCAGTCCATGACTTACTCTATCAAAAACAGGGCGATCGGTGGTCATTCAGTGCCAGTTCTTACCAAAAACTGCGGCTCAATAAAAATTGGTTGTGCGATCGGCTATCTGAAATAGGTTTACAGATACTTCAGAACGAGATGATTAATGGAATGGTTTGTATCGTTGCCAAGAAATTATATTAGAGACTTTATATTAGAGACAACCGAGAGTCGCTGTAGTGATTGTTCCGAAATTTACAGATCCATCCAAGGCTTAGAAACTGAAATCTCACGAAACCTGATATGAAACTCCTCCGATGGCTGACATTGTGCTTCTTCTCCTTGACGCTCACCCTCTGGCTGGGCAGTTGCTCCTCCCCACCCCACATCCAGGCGGTGACGCTCAATTTGGCTGCGTCAGGCATGGTTCGCACTGCCGTGGAGGAAATCGATCGACTCTATCAGCAGGAACACCCCCATATCTGGTTGAATCCGACATTTGCCGGAACAGCCGTAATCCGGGCAGCCGTTGAGCAGGGAGAACCTTTAGATGGGGTTTTGTTATCCGATATTTCACCGCTGGATGCGTTGCAAGCCCAAGGGCTGATTCTGCCGGAAAGCCGTCGGGAGTTAGTGACCACCGACATTGTGGTGATTGCTGCGGCTGATTCTGCGGTGCAATTGAATGATTTGCACGAGTTAGCGAGCGATCGCCTCAAAACAGTGGCAATTGGCAACAAAGACCTGACGATTGGCAGATATACCCACCCCATTCTGAGTCGGTTAGGCATCCTTCAGGCAGTGGAATCCAAGGCAGTCTGGGCAAAGGTGGATGTGCGGCAAGTCTTGCGAGCCGTCGAGCAGGGAGAGGCAGAGGTGGGCATTACCTTTCTGCCCGAAGCCAAAGCTTTTTCCAAGGTCAAGATATTAGCCACCGTATCGCCCGAGCTCTATGAGCCAATTCGCTCCGCTGCCTCTGTGGTTAAAACCTCTCCCCATCCCCAGCAAATGCAGGCGTATCTGGACTTTTTAAGCAGCGATCGGGCAATGGCAGTATTTCAAAAATTTGGACTCCGCCCTCTGCGGTCTTAGATCGACGAAACTAAGCACGAGACAGACATGATGACACAACCCTCTAACTTTCTCAAAACCGTTGCCGGGAGCCTGGGAGCAGCTACTTTCCTGGCATTAGCAGTGAGTGGAATCGCATTTTGGAGCGCTAACCGCACCTTAGAAACTAACCGCCAGATCGCCCAACATCTAAAAGCGCTCAATAGTTTGGAAGCGTTGACCAGTGCATTTCAGGATGCTGAAAAGATCCAGCGGCAATACCTGCTCGCGCAAAACAAAAATGACTTCAGGAAATTTGGGCTTCGGACGATCGATGTCGATCAAGAATTGCGACAATTGCAAACCTTGCTAGAGAACGATCCCCGCCAACAGGCAGCTACCAAGCGCCTGGAAGAATTTATCCTGCGCCGCCTGGGGGAACTCCGGCAGGGCGTGGAACTCCGGGACACCAAAGGGCTGGCGGCCGCGATCGATCGCACCCCCCCACGACTGCTCGACGAGATTACGCTGCTGACCCAGCCGATCGAAGCGATCGAAATCGTAGGGTGGCGGCAGAAACAGCAAGCTGCCACCCACACAACCCTTCTGGCAATGATGGCATTTCTGGTGGGCATCGGCCTCAACCTAGGAATTATTCTGTGGACTTACCGCCTGATTTGCCATGAAATCCTGAAGCGGAATCAAGCCGAAACCGACCTTCAGCAAAGTAACCAGACGTTTCAAAACCAGACTGGCCTATTGCAACTAATCCTCAACAGCATGAGCGATGGCGTGCTCGTTCTCGATGAAAACGGTCGATTCCTGGTGTTTAACCCCGCTGCCGAGCAGATGTTTGGCAAAATACCCGACAGCCAGCCGGAAGAATGGTCGGAGCAGTATGGACTGTTTCTATCCGATGGGGTAACTCCGCTTCCAACAGAGCAAATTCCCTTAGTGCGGGCCCTTCGGGGTGAGCAGGTAGACAATATGGAAATCTTTAGTCGTCATCCCCAGGCCCCAAAGGGCTTCTGGCTGACAGCTAGTAGCAGACCTCTGAGAGATGCCAGCGGTGCATTGAAAGGGGGAGTTGCTGTGTGCCGCGATATTAGCGATCGCAAGTCCGTAGAACTAGAGATATTGCGGGCAAAAGAAGCAGCCGAAGCCGCCAACCGCACCAAGAGCGAGTTTCTTGCCAACATGAACCACGAACTCCGCACCCCCCTCAACGGCATCCTCGGCTATACCCAAATCCTCCAGCGCGACCCCGCCACCACCGCCAAACAGATGAAAGGATTGGGGGTGATTTATCAATGCGGTTCCCATTTACTCACCCTGATCAACGACATTCTGGATCTGTCCAAGCTGGAAGTGCAAAAGATGGAACTCTATCCCCAGGATTTCCATCTGGCTAACTTCCTCTCTTCTACTGTGGATATTTGCCGCGTCAAGGCAGTGCAAAA
Organism: Microcoleus sp. MOSTC5; assembly: GCF_036701825.1. Taxonomy (NCBI): domain Bacteria; kingdom Bacillati; phylum Cyanobacteriota; class Cyanophyceae; order Oscillatoriales; family Microcoleaceae; genus Microcoleus; species Microcoleus sp. MOSTC5. The sequence continues at coordinate 34,047 of NZ_JAUBRK010000067.1, forward strand.
AGGTGTAGAGTTTCATTACCAGCCCGCCAGCAACCTGCCCACTGCCGTCCATGCTGACGACAAACGCCTGCGGCAAGTGTTGCTCAACCTGCTCAGCAATGCGGTCAAATTTACCGACTTTGGCACCGTCACGTTTCGGGTAGAAGCGGTGGAGTCAGAAGACTCAAACTCAGAACTCAAAACTCAAAACTCAAAACTTTCAAGAATTCGCTTCCAAATTAAAGACACTGGCATTGGTATTGCCCCAGAAAAACTATCCACGATTTTCTTACCCTTTGAGCAGGCAGGGAAACGCGATCGCAACATCGAAGGCACTGGACTAGGACTTGCGATCGGTCAACAAATCATCCAGAAAATGGACAGCGAAATTCACGTCGAGAGTGTAATGGGGCAGGGCAGCAGTTTCTGGTTTGAGATCGAGTTGCTTCCAGCATCGGATTGGACAACACAAAATGCGATCGCCAACCACAAAGTTATTGGCTATCAGGGCGAACGACGCAAAATTCTGGTCATTGACGATCGCGAAGAAAACCGTCTGGTGGCAGTGAATATGTTGGAACCGCTGGGCTTTAAGCTGACGGAAGCTGATAATGGGCAGGCAGGTTTTGATACCACTATCCAGACGCGACCCGACTTGATTATTACCGATGTACATATGGCGATCATGGATGGCTTAGAAATGACCCGTCGCCTGCGACAACTGCCAGACTTTGCCCAAACTCCCATCATTGCCTCCCCTGCTACTCTGTCTCAGGTGGATGTACAGGAAAGTCTGGATGCAGGGTGCAATAGCTTCTTCCCCAAACCGATCGAGTTTACTGGGTTGCTTGCCGAATTGCAGCGATATCTAGAATTGCAGTGGATTTACGAAACCGAAACAGAGGCGACTCAACTCGCTGTCAGCAACGCCGGTGAGGTTAGCATCATAATACCGCCTGCTGCAGAACTGGCAACCCTTTATGCTGCGGCTCAGGGTGGTTTTATGACCGATATCCAGCAGGAAGCCCATCGCTTGAAGAAATTAGCGCCGGAATATATTGCCTTTGCGAACAGAGTTCTAGAACTGAGTCAACAGTTTGATGAGGAAGCCATTCTGCATCTAATCGAGCCACGGGTTTAGCAACTTTATCGATCTACAATTGGCCATTCATCACTTCAATATATTTAGGAGTTTGCTGATGTCAGTCTATTCTATATCTCAAGAAAACACGATCTTAGTCGTAGATGATACGCCAACCAATCTGCAAGTATTGTTTGATTTGTTGAGCGAACAGGGCTACCGGGTGGCGATCGCCAAAAATGGTGAAACTGCCCTGCAACGAGTGCAATTGTCTGAGCCCAATTTGATTTTGCTGGATGTGATGATGCCAGGGATCGATGGCTTTGAAACCTGTCAGCGGCTCAAAGCTAATCCCGCCACTCGCGATATTCCAGTTATTTTCATGACCGCCCTCTCCGACTCGGTGGATCAGGTCAAAGGGCTGAGCCTGGGTGCGGTGGACTACATCACCAAGCCGATTCAGCATGAAGAAGTCTTGGCACGGATTCGGGTGCATCTCCAACTGCGGAATGCCACCCGGATCATGGAACAGCGCACCAACGAACTCAACCAGGCCTTAGAAAGTTTCAAGCAAGCCCAAGTGCATCTAGTGCAAGGTGAAAAAATGTCTGCCCTAGCCCAATTGGTGGCGGGAGTGGCACACGAAATCAACAACCCGGTGAATTTCATTCAAGGCAACCTGAACTATGTCAAACAATACACTCAGGATCTGCTGGAGTTGGTGCAACTGTACCAGAAGCACTATCCCAATCCGGTAGCAGAAATCCGAGAGCGGGCAGAATACCTGGAGCTGGAATTTTTGCAAGAGGATTTGTGGAAGATGCTGGGTTCGATGAAAATGGGGAGCGATCGGATTGGCCAACTGGTGCTCTCCCTGCGCAACTTCTCCCGCCTTGATGAAGCGGACTGCAAACCCGTTGATATCCATGCCGGTATCGACAGCACTCTGTTGATTTTGCAACACCGTCTGAAAGCCAGACCCGATTTTCCGGCGATCGAAGTCATCAAAAATTACGGGCAATTACCGGAGGTCGAATGCCACCCCAGTCAACTCAACCAGGTATTCATGAATATCCTCAGCAATGCGATCGATGCCTTGCAGACATCAGGTGTCAGGGATAACCAACAACCTACCATTACCATCAGCACCTCGATCGGTAGTGCTAACTCGATCGCGATTAGCATTGCCGATAATGGAGCCGGTATCCCGGAACTCATTCGCTCTAAACTATTCGATCCGTTCTTCACCACCAAACCCGTGGGCAAAGGCATTGGTTTGGGACTGTCGATCAGTCATCAAATCGTCACTGAAAAACACGGCGGCAAGATTGAGTGTGATTCCACTCTGGACAAGGGCACTGAGTTTATCGTACAGATTCCGGTGCGGCAGGTCATGGCACAGGTTGCTTAAAAGAAGGGTTACGGTTGCCGCAACAATTATCAATCAATTTGAATACTTTTTCTATTAGAGAATACTAATTAGGATTTTATGGTAGTAGGACTTACTCACAAACTAATACTGTAGGGTGTGTATTACGCACCTTAACCCCTACCGGAACGCATTCAACTATTTTTTGCATAAGTCCTGGATTTATTAGCTGGCGCTACTGCGAAGCTAGTTCCATTAATATCGTTATTCCCATTTCAGCCACCGATAAATCATCATTTGCTGCATCACCGTAATTCGAGAGGATAGCTACTCCTATTTGCTCGCTTTTGTCAAAACTAATGAAGCTCGTATAGCCGCCACTACAACTGTTATGCCAATACAATACTTGCTCATTCGGTAGGGTCGAAATCAGCCAATCTAAGCCCATACAGAAAGTTTCAGTGTCTTCAAGATATTGTGATTGCGATCGCACGAAAATCGCACCCATTTGGGTATTCGCTGTACTGAGATTAGCTTGCAGGAACTTCAACAAATTCTCAGATGTCGAACGAAACGCTCTTGGTGGAGCTATCACCTCAAAATCTCACTTTGAAGTCAGCATTCCATCGGGTGAATGACCGGGCGCAAGGCACTGCTGCTGTTGCGGTGTCAGATGAATCGCCGTATATGTCATACCCAGCGGCTGGCAAATGATTTCTGTCACTAATTTTTCATAAGCTTTGGAAGTTTTTAGGCTTAACAAATGTCCTAACAAGCCCATGTCCAAGTTAGAGAATTCGTAGCTTTGACCGGGTTCGTTCAGCAGCGTGATTTCTGCTAGATCGGCATACATTTCCTGCGCCGTGTAGTGAAGGTAAGGATTGCTAGGATTTGAGATTTCTGCAAGGAAACGGTCGGGCAAACGCGGCAGTCCAGAGGTATGGATTGCTAACTGTTGCAGGGTGATGGATTGGACGGCAGGATTTAACTGATTGATGACTTCTACGGGCAAATAGAGACGAATCGGAGCGTCTAGCTCGACATTACCATCATTCACTAATTTAGCCAGAAATGTTAGTGTAAATACTTCTGTCGCGGAACCGATTTCGTAAATTGTACCAGCATTAGGAACAGCAGGATCGGTGTTGCTGAGCTTGCCAAATCCTTTGATGTAATGATGTCCTTGGTCAACTACTCGGATCGTTAAAGCCAGGTTTTCTCTCTTGCTTAGATAATCTTGCGTAGTTCGATCGATTTTAGACTCAAAACATTGATAAGCCCGGATTATTAATTAAAAATAATTGATAAGTAATTCCGCCGGAAAAACCGAATACCCAGAACCCCGACTTTTTTAAGAAGTTGGTATCTAAAGCGCGATCGTATTTTACGTTTACAAAACTTACGCAAAGATCAGCCCAGAGGCATCTAAGTTTTACCGTCACTTTCGATAGAATTCTTGTGGGGTGTCCCGCCCGCCCGAAAAATAAAATTTAGATGCCCTACAGCTTACTATCTGTAGGGCGAAGCACACGGCACCTTACCCTCGGCCTACTATCTCGCGATACATCCTCCCTCCCCCGCGATCGATCCCCAATAGCAGTTGCTAATATTCGCCACTCATGTATGACTTGACTGATGTCACGATCTACGCGAAACTTTACATACAACTGATGTATTGCTTCTACCTATTAATAACTTCTGTTAAGTTGTGACTCAAAACCTATCAATTCGTCAAAATTGATATAGCGCTTTGTCAGTCAGCCAACTCTCAAGAAGCTACTTCAGGAGGCATCGTCCCTGGCTTGCTGGTGTCGGTGTCTGATCTCACTATTCCTATTCAGTCAGCCCGGATTATGGAAACACTAGAGTTTGTGATCTATCCAGATGGCCGCGTACAGGAAACAGTCACCGGCATTGTCGGTGCTTCCTGCGCTGAGGTAACGGCTGCAATTGAAGCTCAGCTCGGCGTGGTGCTTCATCAAGAGTCAACATCGGAATATTTCACGCAAGCGCTGCATCAGTCAGCCGAAGCGACGGCCCAAGTGGCTTTTAGCGATTGGTAATTTTTTTGTTGAGTTCACTTAAATTTTTTTGGAATCACCATGTCACACTTTAGCCAAATTAAGACCCAGATCCGCAATTTGAATTCTTTGGAAGCTGCTTTAACTGACTTGGGTATCGACTGGAAGTCGGGCCCGACTGAGGTGCGCGGCTATCGCGGCCTAACCAGCACCGCTGAGGTGGTTATTGAGCAAGAAAACGGCTACGACCTCGGTTTTAGCTGGAACGGGACTGAGTATGAATTGGTGGCTGACTTGCAGTTTTGGCAGCAAGCTTGGTCTGTAGACCGTTTTCTGAATAAGGTGACTCAGCGCTACGCTTACCATACTGTGGTGAATGAAAGCGCTAAGCAGGGTTTCCAAGTTTCTGAGCAAAAGCAAAATCAAGACGGTTCGCTCCGCTTGGTGGTACAGCGCTGGTGCGCTTAATAATTTTGCGAGATTTTTGCAATCTTGTCTCATCAAAGTCCGCCTCCGCGGACTTATTTACTATTGTGGGGGTCTAAATGTCTGAGCTTTCTGGACTCGGAATAGATACAGCAAGCGATCGCTCTGGTTTAGAGCCGGAGTTGGGAGGTTTTTTGCGGGATGCGCCCGATCGCTCTGGTTTGGAACCGGAATTGGGCGGGGTGTTGCGCCAAAAAGGTGTCTATGTTGATGAGATTACCTGCATTGGCTGCAAGCACTGCGCTCACGTTGCTCGCAATACTTTTTATATTGAACCGGATTACGGTCGATCGCGCGTAGTTCGACAAGACGGGGATTCTGAAGAGTTGATTGCTGAGGCGATCGACACTTGTCCGGTGAATTGCATTCACTGGGTTGATTACACCGAACTCAAGAATCTGGAAGAAGAACGCAAGGATCAGGTGATTCCTGTCGTTGGCTTTCCCCTGGAGTATGCGACGATTCGGGCCCGTGGTCGCCAGCGGAAAAAAGCTAAATTGGGCGATCGTAAGTTCAAAGGTAGCAATTGAAATCCCCAATTCCCATCCGCAGCTTGAAACCTGTGGCTCAAACAACAAAAACAGCCCGCCCGGGCTGTTTTTTATATACATTGTATAATTAAATTTATTTGAGAGGATGGTGTTCAGCGAGAATTTTCTCAACTCTAGCTTCGTCGATTCTGGCAGTTAATGTTGTTGCCTCGTTGTTATCCCGAATGGTTTTTGCTAAAGTAAAAGACGAGCCGACAGAAAAAGTTAAACCCATACCCATAAAAGCTTTTTGCCAGGGGTCTACCTGTAAATAAATGATACCTACAGTAGTTGCGGAAAGGGCAACAATAAAAGAAACCCAGCACTGAAGTATCCAAGCATTAGTATCTTTTTGACGTATGATTTGTTTCTGCATAGTGCCTCTAAGTCAAATATATCTTTTGGTTGATTAACTTAAAGAATAGATAGCGTGAGTGAAGCGGTCAGGAGAAGAAGGGACAGTTTCGATAAGTGAACAGTGCGATCGAACTTTTTACTAAAAACTATAACGCTGTAAATAGGGTTTGAGGCTCAAGGAAGACTCGCAGCGAGTGGACAGTTTGAAAACTCCACTAAGGAAAGCCAGTTTTTTCTCAAAATAGCGTAAGGTGCGCCGAAGAGCACCTTACTTCTCCCAGTCGGCCTCCGCAGACTTCGTTTGACTCTCGACAGCGGTTGAAACCGCCGGGTCTTATCTAGGGTTTGCTGAAAAAGTTATAAAAAGCAGGGGGTGGGAAATGAACAAGAGACTCGTCTTCCTCACATAATAAGCC
>NZ_JAUBRK010000068.1:0-995 GCF_036701825.1 Microcoleus sp. MOSTC5
ATCAGCATAAAGGATGGCAGAAATAGCATCTAGATGTGTTTTAATCGCCTGTTGTTGTTCGGGTGTCATGATTCTATCTCAAGTGGGAAGTGGGAAGAGATCGTAATTATCGCCTATTTTACTGATGATAGGTAAAAAAGTGATTGTAGTTTTTATCAGTATTTATACTCATAACATAAGTGACACGCTCCCGCTCAGCCAGGGCAATTGAGGGAGATTGTCTTGTATATTTTGCTAGAGATTGGCACGCCGATTCGCTGCGAGATGATTGCTGGAATTGCCCAGGTGGACGAATGCGATGTTGCACAGGTTTTAGAAAAGGATGAGTGGGTTGAGTATTTGAAAAAGCAGAATGTAGAAGGAGAAATCTGCTATACCATCTATCATGCTAGTTTCCTTGACTTTCTGAAAGCCAAACGGGAGATGGATTCAAAGCGGAAGATTTTTCAGGAAGTGAATCAACGGATAGTTGACTATTTAAAAAGGAAGAAAGAAGAAAATGGGAACATTAGCTGACAAATTTAAGGCAGAGAGCCCAGCTTTATTGCGAGTGTATCTGGGTTCCCCCTCTTATCTGATAAATTCGGAAAATTTAGGAGAGTATTACCAAACACTGACAGATTTTAACTTCCTGATGGCAAAGATTCAGCATCCTGAGTTTGGGGTACAGGCACTTATTGATGATTTCAATTTGGTTGAGGGTTCAGAAGCATTAAGCCACCCAGAGTACAACCCAGAAAAAGTTAAAGCCCTGAACTTGATTCAAGCGGTACTGTGGATGTCAGCCGATATTTTGGAGCGAGATAAGACGCAACTCGCAGGGCAATTGTTAGGGCGCTTGCTGTACTTTAATATTCCGGCAATTCAGCCAATTCTGGAGGTTGCAAAGCATTGGGAAGTAGCACCTTGGTTGCGTCCTTTGACACCCTGTTTAACTCCGCCTCGCAGGGGATTGCTACGCACCCTCAAAGGTCACAGCAATTCAGTAAATGCAG
>NZ_JAUBRK010000068.1:1095-39552 GCF_036701825.1 Microcoleus sp. MOSTC5
TAGCCGTCACTGCTGATGGCAAGCGGGCGATTTCCGGTTCATATGACAACACCCTCAAAGTCTGGGATTTAACAACTGGACAGCAACTGTTTACCCTCGAAGGTCACAGCAGCTCAGTAAATGCAGTAGCCGTCACTGCTGATGGCAAGCGGGCGATTTCCGGTTCATATGACAACACCCTCAAAGTCTGGGATTTAACAACTCCAAAGGAACAGTTTACTCTTGAAGGTCACAGCAACTCAGTAAATGCAGTAGCCATCACTGCTGATGGCACGCGGGCGATTTCCGGTTCAGATGACAATACGATCAAAGTCTGGGATTTAACAACTCGAAAGGAACAGTTTACCCTCGAAGGTCACAGCAACTCAGTAAATGCAGTAGCCGTCACTGCTGATGGCAAGCGGGCAATTTCTGCTTCATCTGACAACACCCTTAAAGTCTGGGATTTAACAACTGGACAGGAACTGTTTACCCTCGAAGGTCACAGCAGCTCAGTAAATGCAGTAGCCGTCACTGCTGATGGCAAGCGGGCGATTTCTGGTTCCTATGACAACACCCTCAAAGTCTGGGATTTAACAACTGAGGATGAACAGTTTACTCTTGAAGGTCACAGCGACTGGGTAAACGTAGTAGCCATCACTGCTGATGGCACGCGGGCGATTTCTGGTTCCTATGACAACGCCCTCAAAGTCTGGGATTTAACAACTCGAAAGGAACAGTTTACTCTTGAAGGTCACAGCGAATTGGTAAAAGCAGTAGCAGTCACTGCTGATGGGAAGCGGGCGATTTCTGGTTCCTATGACAATACGATCAAAGTCTGGGATTTAACAACTGAGGATGAACAGTTTACTCTTGAAGGTCACAGGGGCTGGGTTGGAGTAGCAGTCACTGCTGATGGCAAGCGGGGGATTTCTGGTTCAAAAGACAACACCCTCAAAGTCTGGGATTTAACAACTGGAGATGAACTGTTTACTTTAAAAGGTCATAGCAACTCGGTAAATGCAGTAGCAGTGACTGCTGATGGCAAGCTGGCAATTTCTGGTTCAAAAGACAATATCCTCAAAGTCTGGGATTTAACAACTGGAGATGAACTGTTTACTTTAAAAGGTCATAGCAACTCGGTAAATGCAGTAGCAGTGACTGCTGATGGCAAGCTGGCAATTTCTGGTTCAAAAGACAACACCCTCAAAGTCTGGGATTTAACTACTCGAAAGGAACTGTTTACTTTAAAAGGTCATAGCAACTGGGTAAATGCAGTAGCAGTCACTGCTGATGGCAAGCTGGCAATTTCTGGTTCAAGAGACAACACCCTCAAAGTCTGGGATTTAACTACTCGAAAGGAACTGTTTACTTTAAAAGGTCATAGCAACTCGGTAAATGCAGTAGCAGTGACTGCTGATGGCAAGCTGGCAATTTCTGGTTCAAGAGACAACACAATCAAAGTCTGGGATGTGTCGAGTGGAAATATCCTTGCTAGTTTCACGGGTGAAAGTTCGATCGCCTCTTGCGCCATTGAACCCGATGGAGTCACAATTGTCGCAGGCACTCGATCCGGCCGCGTATATTTCCTGCGGCTAGAAGGGGTGGAGGCACTAACATGAATTCCTCACCTCTCTCAACTCCCATCTCTATTGATTCTTACCCAAAAGAATTTCAGCAACTCCTGCGAGAAAAAATCGAGAATTTTGCAGGGCGCAAGTTTGTTTTTTCTGCCATTTCCGACTTTCTGGACTCCCACAGCCGCGGTTATTTCACAATTGTCGGCACACCCGGCTGCGGCAAAAGTTCCATCCTCGCCCAATATGTCACCGCCCATCCTCGCAGTATTTATTACAACGCTGCAGTTGAGGGCAAAAATCGAGCTGAAGATTTTCTCGCTTCTGTCTGCACTCAACTGATTGACAAATACCTTGCTGCCAATGGGGAAACATCGGAAATTGTCAAGCTAAGATCTCAACTTCAAAATCTCGAATCCGATGATGGGAGTTGGTTTCTGTCTTTGTTGCTTCAGCAAATTAGCGATAAATTAAACGATCGCCAAAAGTTGATAATAGTCATTGATTCTGTAGACGCGATCGCCCGCACCAGTCAGCCTCCCAGCTCAAATCTGTTTTATCTGCCGAGATATTTGGGCGATCGTACTTATTTTATCCTCGCCCGCCGCCCGTTTTTGAGAGAGAAATCCGGTTTGTTAATTGAAACGCCCTCTCAAACTCTCGATTTAAGAGATTATCCCGCCCAAAATCGCGAAGATGCCCTTGACTACATTCAGCAATACCTATCAACTGCACCGGATTTAACTCAACCCGAATTCTGCCAACAACTCGCCACTGTCAGCGAAAACAATTTCATGTATCTGAGTCAGATGTTAAGGGCGATCGGCGAGAATTCACACCCCGATGCTAATCTGGAAGATACCTCACTTTTCCCTGAACTTCCTCCCGGTTTAGCAGCGTATTATCAAAACCACTGGCTGCGGATGAGAGGTGATGCTTTATCGGCGATCGAGTTGTCTGTGCTGAATGTTTTGATAAAATCCACAACAGGTTTGTCTGTAAGTGCGATATCCAATATAATTCATGAGGATGAATACGAGGTTGAAAAAACATTAGACAATTGGATCGAGTTCTTAAATAAACAAGAAATTGGAGGAGAAATTTGCTATAGTTTGTATCATAATAGTTTCCGCCAATGGCTGGGAAAACAATCTATTTTAGAATCATGATGAGGACACGGCAGTGTCCAAGGCGTGTCAACTTAACGTTACACCGATAGTCCGACAGGGGTTGAAACCCCTGTCTCAAAGCTGAAGTCCTCTAAAAGAGGACTAATGAATTATTCAGTCCTCTTTTAGAGGACTTTCGCTATTAGACAGGGAATTCATTCCCTGGCGGACTGCCGGGTAGGCGGGAGGACTAGCGGACGAAAAGCTTAAGTTGACACGCCTTGGGCATTGCCGTGTCCTGAATGTGGGTAATATCAATTCCGATGCCACCGAGTTTTATATTATATCAAAAACAATACAACAATGAAACGAGCAGTATTTCTTGACCGAGATGGCGTTCTCAATATCGAAGTGGGCTACATCCACAAAGTAGAAGATTTGCATTTAATCCCCGGAATAGCTGAAGCTGTACGCCGTTTAAATGACCAACAAATATTTTGCTGTTTGGTTTCCAATCAATCGGGCCCAGCGAGGGGTTATAATCCCGTCAGCCATGTAGAAGCTTTGCACAAACGCCTGTGTCAGCTATTAGAAAATGAAGCTGGAGCCAAGTTAGATGCTCTTTATTACTGTCCTTATTTAAGTGCAGCCGAAGGCGGAACAAACCCAGAATTTACGCGGTATACGACTTGGCGAAAACCAAATACGGGGATGTTGGTAGCGGCGGCTTGGGAACACGATTTGGATTTGCGGAATAGTTTTATGGTGGGGGATAAAGCGACTGATGTTGATATGGCTCACAATGCCGGCTGTACTGGCATTTTGGTGCAGACTGGTTACGGGAAAAGCGTGTTGAGCGGTGAGTATCAGCATCATACTAAACCGGATTTTATTGCAGCCAATTTGGCGGTGGCTGTGGAGTGGATTTTGCAACACTTTGATTAGTGTTTGTAGTGGTATTTAAGTTGTTTATCGTTGAGTCTTAGAGGAAAGGGCAAGGTAAGGAAGCGCGACTGTGAAGGTTGTACCAACGCCGATTTTGCTTTCGCAGGCGATCGCACCTCCTTGCAATTCCACAGCTTTTTTAACAATTGTTAATCCCAAACCGTTACCTTTAATCTTTCCGGTATTCTTGCAGCGGTAAAACATTTCAAAGATTTTCCCTACTTCCGTTTCGGGGATGCCGATACCTTCGTCTCGGATACGCATAATTAGTAAAGGAGAGTTACTATTTATAAATTGAGAATTGCCAAACAAACAGTGAGGAGATAAGCAGAAAATAGCTTCTTTGTCTCCCTTGCCTGCTTGACGGTATTCCAATTCCAAGGTGACTTGCCCGCCGTTGGGGGAATATTTGATGGCATTGACGATTAAGTTAGAAATAATGCCGTGCAGCAATTGTTGATCTAACATCGCGCTGGTAACATCTGACGGGATTAATGTTAGTTTGTGCTTGGCTTCATTTCCTAACTGCAATTGAGCGAGCAATTCTTGACAAAATTCGACTAAATTTATCGGTAATGGATTGCATTTGAGTTTGCCTGCTTCTGCTCTACCCATGAACAGCATATCGTCGATTAGCTGGTTCATCTTTTGGGTAGCTGAGTGCACCAGCCGCAGGGTTCTAACTTGGGATTCGCCACTGCTGCGAGTTCGATCGCTCTCTAGGAGTTCCGCAGAGATTAAAATTGCGTTGAGCGGGTTGCGCAATTCGTGAGCGGCCATTGAAATATAATGATTTTGGCGGTGCGATTTTTCTTCCAGCGACTCTCTGGCTGCTTCCGAGGCTTTGAGAGATTCTCGCATCTTGGTTTCGATTTCGTGTCTGTGCAGGGCAATCTCGATCGCCACCCGTAAATCATGTTGTTGAAAGGGTTTTATAATGTAACCGAATGGATCTGTAAGTTTCGCTCTTTGCAGCGTTTTATCGTCGGCATAAGCTGTTAAAAATACTGTCGGCACATTCCTATTAGTTCGGATTTTTTCTGCCGCTGTTACTCCGTCCATGTCACCTTTAAGCACGATGTCCATCAACACCAAATTTGGCGGGTTTTCTATAGCTTTTTGAATTGCTTCTTCTCCAGAAGAGACTGTAGCTGTTACGACATATCCGAGTTTTTTTAATCGACCTGCTATGTCTTGCGCTACAATAACTTCGTCTTCTACAACCAAAATTTTTATAGGGTTCATTTTTTTTTAAATGCGCTGCCGATAATTTAATTCTTTGAAAATTAGATTGTAGCAAGTTCCACACTGACTGTCAATGGCAATACTCGCCTCTAATTGGTAAGCCAACATTTTAACTAATTGCAATCCTAATGTCTCAGTATTTTCCACATCAAAATTATCCGGAAATCCGCGACCGTTATCTTGAATAGTTAAGTTAAATTGGTGATTGCTGCCTTCAAAAAATTTAATACTAATTTCCCCTCCTAAGCTAGGGGGAAAGGCATATTTCAACGAATTAGAAACCAGTTCGTTAATAATTAACCCGCAAGGAATCGCTGTTTCTATGTTTAAACAAATGGGGTCAACGTTGAGAGTGAATTGGATTGCAGTGTTGCCGCACCCAAAAGATTGATACAAATTAGCAACTAAGTTTTCGACGTAGAGGGGGAGGTCGATCCGATCGAGATGTTCGGATTGATACAGTTGCTCGTGAATCAAAGCCATTGAATGGATTCGGGTCTGGCTTTCTTCAAATAAAGTTAGCATCGCTTCGTCTTCAATGTATTGAGCTTGAAGTTGCAGCAAGCTGGAAATTACCTGCATATTATTTTTGACGCGGTGGTGAATTTCTTTGAGCAATACTTCTTTTTCGCGGAGTGCTGCTTGGATGCGGGCCTCGGTCAATTTGCGATCGCTGATATCTTCGCCAATACCAGCGATGCGGTAAATTTTGCCCGCTTCGTCGTAAATGGAAAAAGCTCGATCGCACACCCAGCGCATTGTGCCGTCTGGCCGTAAAATCCGATATTCGGTACTGGTGGACTCGCCCTGCAACACTCGCCCCATTGCCTCTTGCAACAAATGTTTATCTTCTGGATGCACCCACTCCATCATTTTTAAGGGCTCGGCATATAATTCTTCGCGACTGCGCCCCCAGATGTTTTCGTAAGCTGGACTCAGATACAATAAATCGGTGAATTCAGCAGACATCAGCCAGAAGGAATCTTGGATATTTTCTGCTAGTTGGCGGAAGCGTTCTTCACTTTCACGGATAGTTTTTTCTGCCTGTTTGCGTTCACTTATATCTTCTGCAATGCCAACGATGCGGTAAACTTGACCAGCTTGATTTCTAATCGGAAAAGCCCGAGCGCGAATCCAGCGGATTTTGCCGTCCGGCCTGACAATTCGATATTCGATATCTTCTTCAGACTCAATTTGTTTAGTGAAGGTAGCAATAATGCGGTCGCGATCTTCTGGATGGAAGGACTCTGTAAAAAAGCGCCCGTAAGCATACAAATCAGCACAGCTTCTGCCCCAAATTTTTGCATAACCCGGACTGATATAAATAATTTCCTGGGGTTGAACGTTTAACATCCAAAACACGCTTTCAATGTTTTCTGCTAGCTGTCGGAACCTTTCTTCGCTCTCTTTCAGTGCTGCTTCCGTTTTTTTGCGCTCGCTAATATCTTCTGTTACTACTACATTGTAAGTTGCCCCGCTCAGCGGTTCTTTGATTAGCGATACTGTAATATTTACCCAAACTACAGTGCCGTCTGTGCGCAGCAAGCGTTTTTCCATTTTATAACTGTCAACTTCCCCGGCAAATAATTTCTTATTTTGTTCTAAATCTGCATCTATATCTTCTGGGTAAGTAACGTCCATCCAAGTTCGCGACAGCAGTTCGCTCGCAGTATATCCCACGATCTCGCAGAATTTTTGATTGACTCGCAAATAGCGGCCTGTTTGGTCAGGGTGGGTAATGCCAACTGCCGCTTGTTCGACGGTTGCCCGAAAGCGTTCTTCGCTATCTCTGAGGGTTGCTTCTGCTTTTTTGCGATCGCTAATATCGCGCTGCACGCCAAAATATCCGACGATTCTGCCCTGGGAATCGTAAATGCAAATATAGTCGCCTTCCACCCAAATTATAACCCCGTCAAACTTGCGATTGTCATTTTTGATGTGAATTCTGCCAGCATCAAAAAATTGCCTGATTATCTCTCTGCCGCCAGTCAAGTTGTGGGAGAAAAAAGAGTCAAGCGTCCGACCAATAAACTCTTCCCTAGTACCTCCGTATTGAGCGATCACTGCATCGTTTGCCTTCGTTACCCGCCCGTTAGCAAACACGTAATCCAAAACTTTTTCTTTTTCAACTGTATCGTCCCAGTTAATCGGTTCGTCCAGCATCAGAAAGAAAAAGCCATCTAAAGATTGAGAGAAAAACAATTCTAGCTGTTCCTGACTTTCCCGCAGAGCTTCTTCGGCGCGCCAGCGATAGATAATTTCTTCCTGCAATTGATTGTTGGCTGTTTTCAAGTCTTCAGTGCGCTTTTGATATTTAATTTCTAGCTGATTTGTGATTTCTTCCCGCGCTATTTCTGCCTGTTTTTTTTCGGTAATATCTTGAGTAACGACCATCCCTGCAAAAATTTCTTCCCGGTTGTTTTTGACGGGAGCAATTGTTGTTGAATAAACGCGACCGCCGTATTTATATTCAAAAGTATTCTCTTTTCCTGCCAAAGCCGCGCGATATGTAGTCTCAAAAAGTGGCAAATCTTCTGGTGGCGATACTTCCCACAATGTTTTGCCTTCCAACAGTTCTTTGGACAAACCAACTACTGCCAACCCTAGCCCGTCAACCAGAGTATAGCGCAAATCGCGATCGAACAAAAACACCGACCCATTCGGATAATGTTTGATGAGAGTTCGATACATTTCCTGGCTTTTTTCCAGAGATGCGATTAACCGAATGCGATCGTCGTCGGTGATATCTAATTCAGTTGCCGAACCCGAAAAGCCAGCATTCTCGACTGCTTTGAGTTGTGCTTCTAATTTCTGGCACAATTCTCTCTGCTGCTGCAAATCCTCTTCAAGTTGCCGAATTTTTGCTTTTTGCTCTGCTACTAATGCTTCGCAGGTTTCGGGAGGTCGATCGATCTTGGTAGGATCAATACACATAATGGCTCTAGGTTTGGCAGTTGCGGACTTGAGCTGTTTCAAGCCAATACTAACAAAGCTCAAGCCTTTACTGCCAACTTAATTAGTCAATCTTTCTAGACTTGGGCCCAAAGCCTTCCACCTTTATTTAGGAACTCCCGCCGTCAAGACTTCCTGACCCTCAAGTGTCACCAAAACATCATCTTCAATTCTCACGCCAATACCGCGCCATTGTTCAGGAACCTCCGGCTGTCCTTCAACGGGTTTAATATGAGGAGAAATATAAATCCCCGGTTCCACCGTCAGCACTTGTCCTGGCTGCAAAACTTGCGGATTTTCGCCGTACTGATAAACGCCGACATCGTGCACGTCCAATCCCAGCCAATGACCAGTGCGGTGCATATAAAATGGCTTGTATTTCTCTTCTTTAATTATCTCTTCAATGTCCCCCACCAAAAGTTTTAAATCCATTAAACCTTCCACCAAAACGCGCACGGCTGTTTCGTGAATTTTGCTGTAAGGATTTCCCGGATATACTTGACTAATTGCCTGCAATTGTGCTTGCAAAACTAAGTCATAAATTATCTGTTGTTCGGCTGTAAATTTGCCGCTGACAGGAAAGGTGCGAGTAATATCAGCGTTGTAGTAGTCGCAAGCACAACCGGCATCTATTAGCAACAAATCGTTTTCCTGCATTTGTCGGTTGTTTTCGATGTAGTGGAGGACGCAAGAATTGTAACCGGATGCAACAATTGAAGGGTAAGCGGGAGTGCAGCCATTTAAGCCAAAAGTATGTTCTATTTCAGCTTGAATTTCGTATTCGTACCTGCCAGGTTTGGCGAATTCTTGGGCGCGGTTGTGCGCTGCAACTGAGATATTAGCGGCTTTTCGCATTAATGCTAATTCTGTTTCGCTTTTCACTAGCCGCATCGGGTGTAAAATGATGTTGGAATCTTCGATTGCTGTGGGGCCTGTGCCGCGTTTCGGGTAGGTTGCCATCAAGCGCTGCCAGTGATTGAGGACTGTTTGGTCGAAAGTACGATCGCGCCCGAAGTGATAGTATATGCGATCGGCTTTTTCTAAATATTTCGGCAATTTTTCCGCAAGTTCGGCGATGGGGAAAGCTTCATCCGCGCCGTACAATTCCTTAGCGCCTTCTACTCCGGCGCGATAACCGTGCCAAGTTTCTTTTTCCAAGTCTTTTGGCTGCACAAACAAAACAAACTTGTGTTCTTCGTGGTGCGGCGCGAGCACTGCTACCGCCGCAGCTTCGTTGAAACCGGTTAAGTAGAAAAAATCGCTATCTTGTCGGTATGCGTATTCTACATCGTTGTGCATGACGGCTGCGGGCGCGCTGCGAAATATCGCCGTCCCGCTGCCAATTTTGGCCATTAACTGTTCGCGTCTTTGCCGGTATTCGGTGGGGTTTGTCATCCGATTTTAGATTTTAGATTTTAGATTTTAGATTGAGTGTAATATTAACACTCGGCGGTTTCAAGCGCTGCTTGTCAAACTTGCACCCGCAAGCCCAAGGTTGAAGAGATAGGCGATCGGTTTTTTTTCTTGGTCTACTTATTTATTCTCTTGTTCTGCGATCGCCAATTGACAAGTATAGTCAACCAGCCCCGACAAAGATGAGTTGCGATCGACTAAAGTCCATCTGGGATCGAAATTCGACCAATTTTCGCCATCTTCGCTAACTCTGACAGTTCTAAACTGTCGCTGCTGGCAGTTAACTTCCATTTGCGCCAACAATTTCTGGTTACTAAACTGTTGAGTTCCTAAAATAGTTCTGACTGGATAAGAAGGAGCACCGGGAATATCGGATTTACTTAATTCAACGGTGCTGGGGTCGAGGCAAATATCTACAAAACATCTTAATTTTTCAGCGCTGGCGCTCAAAGTATTGACACAAACAAAAATAAAAGTTGCTATTAAAAAAAATAACGAATTCTTAGTATGTATGGCAAATTTAGTATTCATCTGCGTTAATTGGCGTTTAGGAGCGGTTTAATATTATTGACAGTTTAATGAAAAAGTAGGGACGTGGCAATAGTGCTGCGTCCCTACTTTTTAAAGACACGGCATCGCCGTGTCCCTAATTTTTAAACAAGTCTTAAAGCTGAGGAACGTATTGTTCTTTTTCAGGAACAAAAGTGTATTCAGAGACGATTAGGCGCAACTCTTCGCCGTCGATGGTTTCTTTTTCGATCAACAAATCGACTAAGCGATCGACCACGGTGCGATTTTCGCGAATAATTCGGCGGGCGTCGTCGTAGCAGCGATCGACAATTTCCCGGACTTGTCCGTCAATCCGAGAGGCAATTTCTTCGGAATATTCCGATCGCGCTGTGTAGTCGCGGCCGAGGAAAATTTCGCTTTGCTGAGCTTCCAGGGCTATCGGGCCCAAGGTAGACATCCCGTAGCGAGTCA
Source organism: Microcoleus sp. MOSTC5 (assembly GCF_036701825.1). Taxonomy (NCBI): domain Bacteria; kingdom Bacillati; phylum Cyanobacteriota; class Cyanophyceae; order Oscillatoriales; family Microcoleaceae; genus Microcoleus; species Microcoleus sp. MOSTC5. The sequence goes on from NZ_JAUBRK010000068.1 coordinate 11,297, forward strand.
CCATTTGGCGTGCCATACCGCTGACTTGCTGCAAGTCGTTGCCGGCACCGGTGGTTACTTCGGCATCGCCGAAAACTACTTCTTCGGCTGCGCGGCCACCCAAAGCACCGCTAATCCGGGCCAAAATTTGCGATCGAGAAATCAAACCTTGGTCTTCGCTGGGCATGAACCAAGTCAAGCCGCGGGCCTGTCCGCGAGGAACTAAGGTAACTTTTTGAACTGGATCGTGGGCTTGAATGATTGTACCGACGATCGCGTGGCCGATTTCGTGGTAAGCAATCAAGCGCTTGCTCTTGCTGTCCACCAAGGGAGTGCCTTCCATACCTGCTACCACGCGATCGACTGCATCGTCAACTTCGAGCATCGTAATCGCTTCTTTCCGGCGGCGGGCAGTTAAAATAGCAGCTTCGTTGAGCAAGTTAGCCAAATCAGCCCCGGTAAAACCGGGAGTGCGGCGGGCGATGGCGTCCAAAGAAATCTCCGGAGACAGCTTCTTGTTGCGCGCGTGAACTTCCAAAATTTCCAAGCGGCCTTTGATATCCGGCGTATCTACGCTAACTTGGCGGTCAAAACGTCCCGGACGCAGCAGCGCTGAGTCGAGCACGTCGGGGCGGTTCGTGGCAGCAATGATGATAATGCCAGTATTGCCCTCAAAACCGTCCATTTCGGTCAGCAACTGGTTCAAGGTTTGTTCCCGTTCGTCGTTACCGCCGCCGATACCGGCGCCGCGCTGGCGGCCCACTGCATCGATTTCATCGATAAAGATGATGCAAGGAGCATTTTCTTTCGCTTTCTTGAACAAGTCGCGAACGCGGGAAGCGCCGACACCGACGAACATTTCGACAAATTCCGAACCGGAGATGCTGAAGAAAGGCACGCCGGCTTCGCCTGCGATCGCTTTTGCCAGCAGGGTTTTACCGGTTCCGGGAGGGCCCACTAGCAGCACGCCTTTGGGAATCTTCGCCCCAACTGCGGTGAAGCGTTCGGGTTTTTTGAGGAATGTCACCACTTCTTGAAGTTCTTCTTTGGCTTCCTCAACGCCTGCTACGTCGTCGAACAGTACGCCTGTTTTAGCTTCCATTTGAAAGCGAGCTTTGGACTTGCCAAAATTCATGGCTTGGCCCGGGCCGCCGGGAACGTTGCCACCGCGGCGGAAGAGGAAAAACAGCCCTCCTACTAACAAGAGGGGAAATACTAGATTGCCTAAAAGTCCCCAGACAGCGCCGTCGTTGCGCAGTGGGTGAGTGTCGAAGCTGATTTTGGAGTCTCTGAGTCTAGAAACCAGTTCCGGGGCATTTGAGGGCAAGTCCACCCGCCACCGCTGCTCGTGATTGTCCAGTTCGGGATCGACTGCTAGGACAATAGCCGTCCGGCCTCCGTCGTAAAGGTCAACGCTGGTCACTCGGCCGGCGTTTAAGTAATCTAAGAATCGACCGTAGCTGAGGCGGGTACTGGCGGTGTTCTTGGTCATTTCTGTGGGGGATGGGGCAAAGGCCCCCTGCCACAAGAAAAAGCCGATGACTAAGGCGGGTAAAGTCCAAAGTAGTATAGTTCGCCAAGAAATTTTCATAAATGCGGATGCCTTGAATTGGGGACAGATCGGGTAAGATCGCGGTGTCGGAGAAGTGCGACAAAAGTTTACACTCAGAATCTTAACTAAATTTAACTTAACAATGCACTCTCAGGCAACAGAGCTTAAACGACGATCGCTCCAGAAAAAGTTAGGTTAGTTACGGTAAGGGCGATCGTCCCGAATATAATGTTTGGTGCTGATTTCGATACCAATCTAGGTAGAGTTAGAAGAATCGCCGCAAAACCCACTGTCTTTAATCGTGGCAGTGTCAAGGGATAAGGCATGATAATGGTGAGGCTCAGTGAGGTAACACATTTCAATGACAACTAGACAGCTTGTTCCTAATTCGGCTATGCTGACGCAGCAGACTAAGATCGCTTCTCACAAATCGATTATTAGTGCTGATTTGGGTCGGACGGCAACTAAAGCCTGCGTGAGTCGCAACCCCAGCAGCGTTGTTTTCATCCCTGCCAACGTGGCTGCTATGCCCGTTGAAAAGGTTCGTGGCGGCAGCTTTGAGTCGAAAGCAACAGACCCTCTGTTGGATATGTGGCTGGAGTACCAGGGCAAAGGGTACGCTATAGGCCAACTGGCTGCAGATTTTGGCGCTAATCTCGGCGGCGCCGACCAGTCGAAAGTAGTAGATGCTTTGGTTAAGGTTTTTTCCTGTGCTGGATATTTCCAGATGAAGGGCGAAATAGCAGTTGTGCTGGGTTTGCCGTTTTATTCCCAGGATCAGTTTGAGAAAGAAAAGGAAGAGATTATCAGCCAACTTCGCTCTCCCCACGTTGTGGTGTACAGGGGCGAGCGTGTGGATATTAACATCAGTCACGTTTGGGTGATGCCCGAAGGCTTCGGCAGCCTGATTTGGTGCGAGGCTCAAGACAACAAGGAGTTTACGCCGGAGTTGCCCGAACTGTCGGTGGCTGTTGTCGATATCGGACACCAAACTACCGATTTGTTAATGGTCGATCGTTTCCGGTTCGCCCGCGCGGCTTCTAAGAGCGATTCCTTCGCCATGAACAAGTTCTACGAACAAGTTGCCTCAAAGATTCCGGGGGCAGACCCTCAATCTCTGTCTTTACTGGAAGCGGTGAATAAACCAGAAGGGCAGCGTTTCTACCGTCCGAGAGGAGCGACTAAGCCGACTAATTTAGATCCGATTATTAAGGATTTGCGGGAGGCTTTCGCTAACGAACTGTCCGAACGTTTGGTGCAGTGGCTGCCGGAACGGGTGACGGATGTGGTTCTGACTGGCGGCGGCGGCGAGTTTTTCTGGGAGGTGCTGCAACCTTTGCTTAAAGACGCCAATCTTAAGGCTCACTTGGCTCAGCCTTCTCGGAAAGCTAATGCTTTGGGACAGTTTATTTATGCTGAGGCTCAGCTAGCCACGATAAAGTAACGGATTAAGGCTTGAACCCTATGGCACTGTGGGCAAAAAATAAGGCGAATTTCTCGGTGGCGTTTACTGAAGATGCTGCGGATCAAACTTTGCTGGCCGCTATTGAAAAAGAGTTGGCTTTCACGAAGTATCAGACTTTCAGCAATCTCTGCAAGCAAGCTTTGTGGCAGTTTTTGTCTGTATCTGAGTCTGCTAGCTCTACACAGAGCTTTCAACGGTTGGAACAGCGTATTGCTGAACTTGTGGTCAAATTTGCTGAGTTTGAGCACAATGTTTCTGCGGAGGAATTAAGCCGTTTGGAGGGACTGGAACATCACCTGAGTCAACTCAGCGCGCAGTTGGATCAGTTGCAGGGGAGTGTTAACAGTAAGTTTGCTCAAGTTTCTTTTGCCCAAGTTTCAAAAGTAGTAGAGCCTGGCTCGATTGAGTCTGAGTCTGTGGCGGATGATAATTTAGTGTCAGATGCTGAGGTTGCTCCTCCTCGGAATTCCGATCCTTTGTTGGAGCGTTTAAGTTCTTTGTTACCCCAAGATTTCTAGAATGAGGTAGACCCAGGCTAAAAAGCCTTGAGATGTAATGTTAGTGGCCCGCTGTTGGCAGCCGGTACTGAATAAAGAAATAAAACGATCGCTCTTTTAAAAAAAAGGGCGATCGTTTTGTTATTGCCGATTTTAGATTTTAGATTTTAGATTTACTCATTTTTGTCTATACCATTCCCATTATTCGATTAAGCCTAATTTTTGTAATCGCGAACGAATGGCACTAGGCTGTCGCTGAAATCTCTGAACTAATTCGCCAATTTGTTGACCGCTAGCATATTCTTGCTTCAAATTTTCGTCTTCATCCTGACTCCACTTGACATAAGCTCTGGGATATTTCTGGCGAATTTTCTCATTCTGGGTTTTAGGTCGATAGGCTTTCTTTCGATCGGCATTCAAACCCGAACCAAACTCTTGGTTAATTTCCCCCCCGCGACTAGCTACTGCCTCCTGCACGCGGTTGGGAATCACAGCAATTTCTTGAGATAGCTCAGCCAAAGCATTGTCAACTTTTTGCTGAAGTTCTGTTAGCTGCCGCTGCTGCAAATTGCCCCACTGCGGCAGTTCGTTGATAAACTGCTGCAAGTCCAGAATTATTGTTGTCAAAGTTTCGACTTGTTGCAACTCCGGCCGCTGTTTGAATTGGCGGCTGGTGAGTTCGATCTCGCTTTGAATCATTTTAATAGTTTTTTCTAAAATTATTAATCGCTGGCGCAGGTTCTCAATTGCTGAAATGAGAGAGTGCACATTTTCTCCCTGCCCAACAGTGAGATTTTCGCGAGATGTTTTAGAAAGAGCTTCATCTAAAGCATTTACAGCAAGTTGCAATTGCTCGATCGCGCGATCGGTAGTAGCTCCTTGTTGATTTACGCGATCGAACGTTGCCGCCGTACTTGCTTTAACTTGCCCGTGCAACTTCTGCCGGTTCACGAAATTTAACACCAACGAAATCACTACAGGCACTTGAGCATAAACGCTCTGCCCCCAAACCAAACTAACAGCCAATCCCACAGCAGAGGCAGCAAGAAAAACCGCTTCAGCAGTTTCTAACAAATTGCTCGACTTGGGATTTTGGATTTGGGTTTGTGAATTTGATGATGACATAGGCTAATACCATTTTAGATTTTAGATTTTAGATTTTAGATTTTAGATTTGGAATGACTGATGAAGCTCGGAGTTTGGAACACGGGCCTATAGTTGCATTCTTTTTTTCAACTGGTGCAAGTATGCGGATAAAAATAAAGTACGCGCCAGTGCACATATCCGGTATGGCATCGCACGTTGACCCAGAGTTTAGCAGTGGTGAAAAACAGATTAAGTTTTTTATTGACAGCCATCTAATGAAATATATTAAAGCTGCAAAATTAGTCGAGCTAAAGTGAAATAAATCAAGACCCCGAGGACATCAACTGCGGTGGTAATAAAAGGAGCAGACATTAAAGCGGGGTCTAAACCCAAAGAACGAAATAGAAACGGCAGAGCTGAACCGGCAATAGAAGCTAAAATTGCGATCGCAAACAAACTCACTCCCACCGCGAGTGCCACTGCTAAACTCCCTTGCAGAGTATAAGCCCAGACCGTCGCTACAGTCCCCAATATACCTCCTAGCAGCGCTCCCGCCATCCCCTCGCGAACAATTACTTGAAACGGCCCCATTGCTGTAATTTCATCAGTGTTCAAACCGCGAATTACAACAGTTGAGGACTGAGCTCCGACATTGCCTCCAGTGCCAGTCAGCAGCGGAATAAAGGCTGCTAGGGCGACTACTTGGTGCAAAATATCTTCTTGAGCTCGAATAATTGCGCCGGTGACAGTATTAGTTAAAAGCAGAACAAACAGCCACACGACCCTTTTCCGGGCAACGGTAATTAAATCGGTCTGAAAATAATTGTCGCCGCCGGACTGGACGCCGCCCAAGGTATAAATATCTTTGGCGGCTTCTTGTTCTAAAATGTCGATCGCGTCGTCAACTGTAATGATCCCGACCAGGCGCTGTTCGCGGTCTACAACTGGCACTGCTAAAAAATCGTAACGCTGGATCAGCCTAGCTACTTCTTCTTGATCCGTTCCTGTTTGAACAGAAACTACGTCGCGGGTCATAATTTCGCCCACAGTTTTGTCGAGGGGGGAAGTGACTAAATCCCGCAAGGATAAAATGCCGGTCAAGCTGCGTCCGGCGTCGGTGACGTAAAGAGAATAAATTGTTTCTGTAGTTTTAGCCAAAGAGCGAATTCGGTCTAAAGCTTGGGCGACGGTAAAGCTTTCTTTCAGAGAAATGTATTCCGGGGTCATGATCCGGCCGGCGGTACTGGCTTCGTAACCCAAGAGTTGCGCCGTTGCTTCCCGTTCCGTCGGGCTCAATTCACCCAACAGGCGACGGACTAATATTGCCGGCAGTTCGTCAAAGAGTTTAGCTCGATCGTCCGGCGACATTTTGTCTACAATATCGAGGACTTCTTGGCGTTTGAATTTTTCGCACAGGGACTGCTGAACGCTGGAGTCGAGATATTCGTAAACTGCGATGGCTTCGTCTTTGGAAAGCAAGCGGAAAGCTATTACTTGCATGGTTTCTGGCAAGCCTTCGATAGCTTCAGCTATGTCGGCTTCCTGCACCGGGTGCAAAATCGCTTTTGCTCCTTTAAAGTCTCCTTCTTCCAACAGGGCCCTTAACTGCGATCGAACTAATTCCCGCAGTTCTTTTCGCGCGTAGGTGGGTAGAGAAGACGATTGATAACTTTTTTCTGTCACTGATGACCCTCCTAAACCTGTGCTGCGCGCCTTCCTGAATCCAGTTTAGAGCTTATTGACGCCACTGGTTGCAGCGATCGGACTTGCCCTGACAATCTCCGCATCTTACACCTATTTTTCTGGTGCGCGCCGAGCACCTTGCGCGATTTGGGTTCAAATACATTTATCTTGATCGGCGACACTCATCGGAAAGAAAGGAGAATTGCGCCCGAGCACTTTTTCCAACAGGTTCGTCGAACTTTGATTGCGAATAAAATTATTGACTGTTTCTTTCCATTCAGTGTCACTTGCTGGCAGGATCATGCCGTAGGAAATGCAGGTTAAAGGCTGCTCCGGTATAACAGAATATTGGCTTGGAGTTAAACCCTGTCTCAGAGCTTCTCCTACTAACAACATTCCATCGCTAGCGAAGGCATCGATTGCTCCGGATACCGCATCTTTTACACCAGACTCTCGGCCCCCGATACCTTCATAAATGCGCTGGTTGGCTAGTTGATATCGGCCTGCAATAAATTGTTGGGTAAGAGAACCGCTTAGCACGCCAACGGTCACGTCTTGCAGGAATCCCGAAGGGTTGACTCTCAGTCTGTTTTCTGGCTTGACTAACAAATAAGTGCCGCTGTATAAAAAAGGCAGTGAATATGCAATCCCGCTGGGGGGATTTTTTAGGATTGTATTAGGCCCGCATTCTAGGTGAGCGCGCTTGCTGGTAACGCTGCGAAAGCGCCCTTTTTCGGCTGATTCGTTGAGGTCTGTTTCTATTTTTTCTAAGCGGACGGAGCGATTTATTTTCTTTTCTAAGTCAGCTCTGAAAAATTCTAAGCCTTCGATGCAAACTCCTTGCCATTTTTCGCCTTCTAAGTAGCCGAATGGAGGGGCGTCTTTTCTGATGCCTGCTTTGAGAATTCCGGTTTGCCGAATTTCTTCTAGTGTTGTCTGGGCTGAGGCAACTGTAGGTAAAACAGCAGGGAATAATATCGCAAATATGGCTGTAAATGCTGCGAGTTTTAGGTTTTTGTTAGTTAGTGCTGAGTTCATTAGTTCGGCATCTAAATAGATATTTTACTGGTTTTTAATATGATACACAAAAAAACCATATTGTCAATATATTTTGGTGGTCTAATTTTGGGCGATCGGGCTGTTTTGGGTGCTGCGATCGACTAACTTCAAGCTGCACCCTCTAAAATTAAGTTTCGGGCGTTTTGCCGCATACAAGTGTCGCCTATTTTAATTAAGTCGCCATATCCAAAAATTTACAGCGGCTCTCTATCAGCTTTGGCTGCTATATTTCACTCCTATTTTACTACCCAAATTAAACCAATAATTGATATTTTTCTTCTGCCAAACGGTAAAGCGGCCGCCACACCAAACGGTTAGTCAATACAACTAACAACGACATCACAGAAGTAGCAGCCAAAAGCAAGGGAAAATTCCCAGATGCCGTCGCCTGAGAAATAGTTTCTCCCAAACCCTCTGTAGTAACAATTTGGCCTTTAAACTGCACGTATTCGCTGACAATACTGGCATTCCAAGCTCCGCCGACTGCCGTAATAATTCCTGTGATTAAGTAGGGAAAAATTCCAGGTAAAATTAAACTTTTCCAGCGCTGAACTAGGGATAGTTTGTAAACTTGCGCAGCTTCAAATAACTCCGAAGGTATGGCTTGAGCGCCAGCAATAACATTAAACAGCAAATACCACATTGTACCCAACATCATCAGTGCCACAGAACCAATTTGCAAGCCGCCCCCAGCCTGAATTAAAGCTAGTAGCAATACGGGAAATAAAGCGGTTGCCGGTACAGAAGCTGCTATTTGTACTAATGGCTGCAAAATTTGAGCTAAACGCGGATTTCGACCGATCGCCACTCCGACCGGCACTGTCCACAACAGCGATAAAAATAGCGCGCAAATGACTCGCAAAGCCGTGAAAAATGCACCAGTCATGACTTTTTGCCAGTCCGACAAATTCAGCAACCGCAGCAGCAGCACCGCTTCCCAAGTTCCCCAAAGCACAATGACGGCAAACCCGCTGACAAATATCCAATTTATCCAATTTCCGATCCGGCTTTTTTGTCTGGGATTTGTTGGTAAATTAGCAGGTGCAAAAGCTCTTGCCAAACCGCGATCGAAACTGTCTCTAATCGGCGAAATGCGCGACTTAAAGACCCGCAGCGTCGCGGATCGCCTCAAAAAATCCAACAATTTTGACTGCGGTACATTGGTAGCTTCCACGGCTTGATATTTAAACTTTTCCGCCCAAGCAATCAAAGGCTGCCAGATCAAAAAGTCTACGGCTATAATAACAGCAATTAATACTGCTAAACCCCAGCCGATCGCCCCAAAATTACCTTCATTGGCGGCCTTGCCCAAATAGGAACCGAGTCCGGGCAAATTAAAGTTTTTGTCACCCAAGGTAAAAGATTCGATCGCAATCAAAAAGAACCAGCCGCCCGCTACTGACATGACACTGTTCCACACCAGTCCGATCGCACCAGCGGGCAATTCTAACGTCCAGAACTGCTGCCAAGCATTGAGCCGATAAACTTGAGCAGCTTCCTTAAGTTCTCGCGGAATGCCGGAAAGCGACTGATAGAAACTAAAGGTCATATTCCAAGTCATCCCAGTAAATATTAAGATAATCGATGCGAGTTCTACGCCGATTCTTTGACCTGGAAATAAAGTAACTAGCGCTAAAACAACTCCCGGCAAAAAAGATAAAACAGGAATCGACTGCAAAATGTCTAACAAGGGAATTAAAATTTTTGCTGCGAGGGGAAAGCGGTAAGCAGAATAAGCATAAACTAGGGTAAACAGCAGGGATAAAAAATAGGCTGCTGCCATGCGTAAAAGACTCTGGGCTGTATATGCTGGTAAGACATTGAGCGTAGTCTCAATTTGAAAATTTGGGTTGTAGTCACTGCTGAATTGAGAAGCTGTTTGGACAATGACCAAAATTAGAGAGAAAATTGCTAGAATCAGCAAGCCGTCTTGCCAAGTCCAAGCTGACCTTTCTAAAGTTTTATTGGCGGGTGTTAGAGGTCTTGTCATAATAATTAGTTATTGGGAATGGGAATCGGGCATCGGGCATTGGGCATCGGGCATTGGGCATCGGGCATCGGGCATCGGGTATCGGGCATTGGTTATTGATTATTGGTTATTGGTTAATTGGTTAATTGGTTATTGGTCATTGGTTAATTGGTTATTGGAGGCAGAGCCTCCGGGTATGTATTCCCAGGCCGAGCCTGGGAACAAGACTAAGATACCAACAACTAACAAATAACAAATAACAAATAACAACCAACAACCAACAACTAACAACTAACAAATAACAAATAGCAAATAACTACTCAGCTTTATCTTCTGATTCTAAGAAGATTTCGCCGCCCGGTTCATCGTAACTGTATAACTCTGCATAGCGACCCCAGTCAATAGCAGTTTTCAATTGCCTCATTGCTTCTTTGGGGCTAAAGTGGGCTTCTAGAATATCCAAAATTAACTCTTCAGAAAGGCGGTGATTGCGCTTTGCCTGAAGCATTCTAGAAATTTGCTGTACGAGGCGAATATTGCTGAGAATTTGGGTGCGAACAATTTGTTTGCGCTGGTCAATTCCGCCGGCAATGAACTGAATGCCAACAGGAGTTAAAATGAGGTCGCCTTCTTGGATTACCAGAAAATCCATTAATTTTGCTGCTTCCACGATCGGCAAAATGTCGTCAACCTCTAACATTAATTCTTGACCGAGGCGGTAGAGGTCTTTTTCCTTGCGGTCTTCCAAGAGTTCCAACAGACCTGCGATCGCACCGGTTCGCACCTGCGGCAGAGATTGGTATTTAGCGCTTTCAGGGGGTTGAGTTTGAGACACAGCAGCGGCACTTTCAGCAGGTTCTGTCACTGTTTCGTCGCTCAAGTCAGGATTGGTGAGAATTTTGTAAACTTGGTCTACGAGAGCTTGGAATTCCGCAGTTTTGCGATCGCGGTAGTGTGGCAAAGTCACTGTCAATTCGGCGCGAATTCGCCCCGGATTGCGACCCAAGACTACAACTCGATCGGCTAAAATTACCGCTTCCTCAATCCCGTGAGTTACGATTAAAACAGCTTTAGTCGGAATCTTCTTTTCTAGCCACAAATCTAATAACTCAAACCGCAAGTTTTCTGCCGTCAGCACGTCTAAAGCTGAAAATGGTTCATCCATGCAAAGCAATTCGGGTTCCACCGCCAAAGCTCTAGCAAATCCCACCCGCTGCCGCATTCCGCCGGAAAGTTCTTTCGGATAAGCATTTTCAAATCCGTCTAAACCAATAATGTCAATCATACGCAAGGCTTTTTGCCTGCGCGTTTCTGCTACTTCTCCTTTAGCTTTTAAGCCTAATTCTACATTTTCTAGTACCGTCAGCCAAGGATAAAGGGCAAAGTTTTGAAATACAATTGCCACCCCAGGATTTAAGCCTACTAAAGGACGATTGTGGTAAAGAACTCGACCGCCGCTGGGCGGGATAAGTCCGGCAATCATCCGCATTAATGTTGATTTACCCGAACCGGAAGGCCCGAGCAAAGCTACTATTTCGCCCGATCGCAGCTCTAAATTAATTGGCTCTAAAATAGAGATTTTTTGACCGTTGGGCTGCTGGTAAGCTTTGCTAACGCCTTCTAAGGTGATGAGGCACTCTGTTGCTGTTTTAACTATCACAACTAAACCTCCTATGTTTTGTTTAATTTTAGTTATTAGTCATTAATCAGCCGTCAAAAACTCTGGTAAACTGACAACGGATAACGGCTAATTGATACCAGTTTCGTAAAATAATGCAACGGCAGGCAAGCCCCAAACCATGATGCAGTCAGTCATTCTCAATCGAAAATCAAAAATCGAAAATCGAAAATGGTATGACTGCCGAGTATTCGGCCAATTTTCTGTGACAAACGATCGCTTTTTCACCAGGAACAATACGGGAATAGCAGCGAGTTGGAGCGCAACTGAAAATACAACCAGCCAAGTAATTGAGCGATCGTACAAAATTCCCATCGCCAAACTGCCCAGAAACCATGATAAGCCATAGCCTGTGTTAAATATCCCATAGGCGGAACCTATTTTGTCGGCAGGCACAAGTCCAGCTACGGCGGCTTTCAAAGTCGATTCCTCGGCTCCCATATCTATACCCCATAAAATCATTTCTAGCAATGCCCCCTGCCCGTTTCCGAAGAATACCAATGGGGCAAACAGTGAAGAAAAAATCACTGCAAACATCAGGGCAGAGATGCCGATGCGATCGAACTTGCCGCCCAAAAATCAGGGCTGCGATCGCATCAATTCCCATCGCCCAAGCGTAAAATAGCGGAATCTGGCTGTCAAATGCGATCGCGCTTCTGTGAAAGTCAGTCGATTTGAGATTTGAGGCTTGGGTGTAAGCGCTGAGTCGAAGGATTTGAGATTTGAGATTTACTCCACAGATGAATCTGGGAGGTGGAACTTTCGTCTAAAATCTTGAGTTCTCCACCACAGGAGTCGGGGGGTTGTATCCGTTTTTGCGCCTGGTCAAAGGTAATGAAGGGAAAATCCCATAGCCAGCCCCAATCAACCCTAAAGTATCTAAAGAAACCCAAAACAGCCCCGGCAGCCCTTTTTTGATTTCTAAAGCTCCTGCTTCAAAATCGCGCGGATTAAGATAAATTCGCTGAAGTAGCAACAGCACTATACCAATCCTAAATCATTTGTCAATTTCTTACTCCCGAGCGAGCGGGTTCGGGGAGGGTTGGGGTGGGGTAAAAAATTTACGACTCCTGCAAGGATTGCTATATCAGCCCCAAAAAAGCTGGCACAGCCCAAATCGCAAAGCCGAGCCGATAACCTAATTGCTTTGCCCGTGCGATCTGCTATCATCAATAACGAAGCTGGGGAGCGCTATTGGATAACGTGCAGTCGATCGTTGTCGCACTCGATAGATCCCAAAATGTTAACTACGTAAATCCTTTCTTCTTCCGCGTCACGGGTTATACACACCAAGAAGTTTTGGGGAAGAATTGGTTTGACAACTTATTACCTTGCTATAGTCAACAATTAATTAAAACTATCAATATCACCTGCCACCAGTTATCGTAAATCCCCTTTATCCCCAGCTATGGTTCCTGTTAAAACTGCCAATGTGTTGGGCTGGATTTAGACTCTCATATTAAATCTAGGAACAGGGAACAGGAAAACCATTTTATGTAGGAATGGGTCTCAAAAGCTGCATCTGAATAGTGTAGAATTATAACAAACCAGATGGACATTACAAGGTGCGTATTGTGGGATAAAAATTCTCTGCCCTCTTAATTTTATTACGGAATGTTTACACTTGTATCTTTTCCTTAACCGTTTTATATTCTTTACAAATTTTTTTTTTACAGGGTATTGTTATGGTTGCTTCAACCGAGCTTACAGCACTTTGCAACAAGAGTGAAACACCCCTTAGTTAAAAAATAGGTCTTTATGCCACACTGCCCCTGCTGCTCGAATCAAATGCTGCGTCACGTTCGCGAGCATCAAATCTACTGGTTTTGTCGCCAATGTTGGCAAACAATGTCTATTTACAATCTGAACAGATGTAGCTCAGCGCTCTTTCTAAATTTAGTGATATATCTAGGGCTTAAGGAATAAGATTATCGCTCGGTATAATTTAAAAGTTCTATTTAGAACCGATCGAGTTTGTTTAGAAATTGTCCGAAGGCGAACTGCTTTTAACGCTTAAAATTTGGCTCGTTAGCATCATAAAATTACACAATGTTTGCCCCAAAATTTGCAGATAAATCTATTAATATATCGTTAATTTATGGCTACAACTAGACTCAACCTGATTATAACCTTATGCCAAACACGATTTAAAAGATGGCTACCTCTTCTGCTTGGGGTGCTGGCTTCTCTTGCTGTTTTACTTACGTGGCAACAGCTAACCATCAACAGACAAATTCACATCGAGCAGTTAATTCAGCAGCAAGCCAATGCGATTCAGTCACAACTGAGCGAAGGATTATCAATTCGGGTGTTGACACTTCGGCAAATGGCGAATCGCTGGGAAGCCAATGGCGGTACGCCAAAGGCTCTTTGGGAAGCCGATGCAGAGGCTTATGTAAAGGATTTCTACGGTTATCAGGCGATCGAATTAGTCGATCGATCATTTAAAGTGCGATCGGTTGTGCCGCTGGCTGGGAATGAGGCAGCGCAAAACCTAGATCTTAATCGGGAACTGCGTCGCAAAATCACTTTGCAAGTGGCTCGTGATTTGCGTCAACCTATGTTAACTCGCAAAATTTCACTCGTTCAAGGGGGTCAAGGATTTCTAGCAAGTTTTCCTTTATTTGTAGGGGAGCGGTTTGATGGGTTTATTGTCGGAGTTTTTCAGTTTCAAACTCTATTTGACAGTATTTTAAAAGTGCCACCTGGGTACAAGGTGGCTATATATGATGGCACAAATTTAATCTACGGTCAAGAGTTATCATCTCATTATTCACTGCATAAAACAGTTGTAATAAGAGCCTATAGTGCAGAGTGGCGACTAGATATCGATCGCAATTTAGATTTAGTAGAAAAGAAAATTTTTAATTTACCAATAGTTGTGTTAATTGGTGGCTTAATTTTAGTGGTGCTGCTGATGTCAGTCGTGTATCTCGCACAAGTTAGTTATCGCGAAGTCCATCAATTCAAAAAAGCAAATCGCCAGTTGGAATGCGAAATTCACCAGCGACAACAGGCAGAAATTGCGATTGCCCGACTAGCTGCGATCGTTGAGTCTTCGGAAGATGCCATTATCAGCAAAGATTTAGAGGGTGTAATTACAAGTTGGAATGTAGGAGCAGAAACAATTTTTGGCTATACAGCGGTCGAAATAGTAGGGCAATCAGGGACAAAACTGATTCCCGCAGACTATCGAAATGAGGAAAACGAAATTCTTACCAAAATCCAGCGAGGAGAACGCATCGAACACTACGATACAAAGAGGCTAAGGAAAGATGGAACATTAATCGATGTCTCGATGAGTGTCTCCCCCATTAAAGACGAAACAGGGAATATAATTGGAGCCTCAAAGATTTCCCGGAATATTGCTGACCGCAAACAAGCAGAAGCAGCACTACGTCAAAGTGAAGAACGCTGGGAACTTTCTGTACGCGGGAATAATGACGGCATTTGGGATTGGAATGTTCAAACCAACGAGATATTCTTGTCTAGTCGCTCGAAGGAAATCTTGGGCTATGAAGACCACGAAATCAAAAACCTTGTAGACGAATGGACTAATCTGGTACATCCCGATGATTTGGGATGGGTGAAGCAAGCCGTTGAAGACCATTTTGCCAAGAAAACTCCTTTCTATATCACAGAACATCGCATTCGCTGCAAAGATGGTTCCTACAAATGGACGCTCGATCGCGGTCAGGCACTTTGGGATGATGCAGGTAATGTAATTCGGATGGCTGGCTCTCACACCGACATTACCGAGCGCAAGCAAGCTGAATTTGCTTTACAGGTAAGCGAAGCCAGATATCGGCAATTGATCGATAACTTAAATGCGGGTTTTGTGATTCATGCGACAGATACCAGCATCCAATTATGTAATGAAAAAGCCGGTGAATTACTAGGGCTTTCAATGGATCAAATGCTGGGAAAAACCGCGATCTCTCTGGCATGGCATTTGGTGCGGGAAGATGGCAGCGTTATGCCCCTAGAGGAATATCCGGTAAATCAGGTTTTATCCACTGGAAGTTCCCTGAAAAATTATGTTTTAGGAATTAACAAAGAAATTGATAATTGTGTTTGGCTATTAGTTAATGCCTTCCCGGAGTTCGATCGAAACGGTCAAATCGCACAAGTTGTAGTTACGTTTATTGATATTAGCAAGCGCAAAAAAGTAGAGCTAGAAATCCAAAAAACTCGCAACTTCTTACAAGCACTGCTGGATCATCTACCGATTGCAATTTTTGTTAAGGACGCAGATCCTAAACGATTGGGCGTATTTCAGTTTTGGAATAAAACCAGCGAACGGTTATTTGGCATCTCAGCCGAACAAGCGATCGGCAAATGTGGCTATGATTTTTTCCCAATAAAACAGGCTATCTTTTTTGACCAAAAAGATAGAGAAGTTTTTGAAAAAGGTAAGACTGAGGATATTGCTGAAGAACTCATTGACAGTCATAGTCTGGGCAAACGTTGGCTGCATACTGTGAAGATTCCCATTTGCGACGAGCAGCATCTGTTCCAGTACCTACTTTGTTTTTCAGAAGATATCACCGATCGCAAACACGCAGAAGCAGAGCTTAGAGAAATGAGTGAGGTGATGAAAAATGCGGTGGCCGGCATTTCCCAACTGGATGTACAAGGGCGTTACCTATATGTCAATAAAGCTTATGCTGACATGACAGGCTATCACCCAGAAGAAATGATGGGGATGTCCTGGGAAAAGACCGTACATCCCGATGAGTTGGAAAAACTGGTTGCAGCTTATTGGCTGATGGTGCAAGAGGGCAGAGTTGAAGTTGAAACGAAAGGGGTTCGTAAAGATGGTTCGGTTTTTTACAAACAAGTCGTTATGATTTCAACTTACGACGAACAGCATCAATTTTTAGGGCATTACTGCTTCATGAAAGATATTACAGATCGCAAAAAAGCCGAACTTGCACTAGAACAGGAACTCCTGCGGACTAAAACGTTTTTTAACACTTCCAGGGACGGTGTTGTTGTCATAAATCGGCGCGGAAACGCGATCGAAGCCAGCCCTAGTTTTGCTAGAATGCTGGGCTACAGCTTAGAAGAAACCCTGAATATGAATGTCTCTGATTGGGATGTTCAATGGACGCAGGAAGAACTACAAATCATGCTCAATATAGAGGAGATTGTTCCTTTGTTTGAGACGCGACATCGCCGCAAGGATGGTTCAGTTTATGATGTAGAAATTAGCTTGGATCGGGTAGAATTAGAAGGTGAAATGATGAACTTCTGTATCTGCCGGGATATTAGCGATCGCAAACGCATTGAAGCGGAACGCCAACAAGCAGAACAGGCACTCCGAGAAAGTGAAGCTCGCTTCCAAGCCTTCATGAATCATAGCCCTGCCCCTGCCTGGATTACCGATGAAAAAGGTGTAATTTTCTATGCTAGCCAGACTTATCTCCATACCTTCGAGTTACCCACTGACGATCTGATTGGCAAATCCATTTGTGAACTTTACTCTGGCGCCGTCGCCCAACAATTTCTCGACAATATCCAAGCGGTTATTCAAACCCAGGAGGTAATTGAAACGGTTGAGGTTGCGCCCCGTCGAGATGGAACGCTGGGTGATTTTCTCGTTTACAAATTTCTCATCCCCGACTTATTTGGGCAACTGCTAGTCGGTGGTGTGGCGATCGATCTGACGCAACAACATCAAGCTGAAACAGCTTTACAAATGAGTGAGGAACGCTTAATGCTAGCACTAGAAGCCTCTGGAGATGGACTGTGGGATTGGAACATTAAAACTGGAAAATTTTACCTGAGTTCCCATTACCAGGAAATGCGGGGCTACCAGCCGGGTGAGTTGGTGATGGATTTGAACGTCTGGGAGCAGATGATTCATCCTGATGATAAATTCTGGGTTTTTGAGTATCTGAACAGTCACTTGCAAGATAGCTCAATTAAGTATGCCTGTGATTATCGCGTGCGTTGCAAGTCAGGGGAATGGAAGTGGATCGCTGACTACGGGAAAGTCGTTGCCTATGATGGACAGGGTAAGCCTTTACGGATGATTGGAACACACAAAGACATCAGCGATCGCAAACAAAAAGAAATAGCACTGCGACAAGCAATGGAAGCTGCAGAATCAGCAAACATGGCGAAAAGTATCTTCCTCGCCAATATGAGCCATGAACTCCGCACGCCTTTAAACGTAATTCTGGGATTTACCCAGGTAATGACCCATGACCCTTCCCTCACTCCCAACCAGCAAGAAGACCTACAAACCATTCGTCGCAGTGGCGACCATCTCTTGAGTTTGATTAATGATATTTTAGACCTCTCGAAAATTGAATCAGGACACTGCACAATAGAAGAAAGTGGATTTGACTTAATTGCCCTGCTACATAACCTGCGAAATATGTTAGCAGAACGAGCTAGTTCTAAAAGACTTGACCTTTGTTTCGAGATTGCTCCCGAAGTTCCCCAATTTATTCTTGCCGACGCTCAAAAACTGCGCCAAGTTTTGCTCAATCTTTTGAGTAATGCGATTAAATTTACCGAGCGGGGAAGCATTACTTTGCGCGTCAGCATCAAGGCTCCCACTACAGAAGTAGCATTCACAACTCGGACTATTCTCCAGTTTGCAGTGAGTGACACGGGTGTAGGGATTGCACCCGAAGAAATTGATACTATCTTCGATGCGTTCGTGCAAGCCCAAGCTGGAAAGCAATCGGTAAGTGGCACAGGGCTAGGATTGACCATTAGCCGCAAACTCTTAGAGCTCGTGGGCGGAGAAATTGCTGTTAGTAGCCTTTTAAGACAGGGAACTACATTTACCTTTACTTTCCCCATCACTCCCACCAGTGGAGTTAACCTCACATCCGAACAGCACGATCGCCTCGTGATAGGGCTGGCTCCCGGTCAACCCCACCGTCGCATTTTGGTAGTTGACGATCGCGCCGAAAATCGCCTGTTGATAGTCAGATTGCTGACACAATTAGGATTGGAGGTACGAGAAGCTACCAACGGACAGGAGGCAATCCAGCTATGGCTTGAATGGCAACCCGACCTCACCTGGATGGACATCAGAATGCCCTTGCTAGATGGATACGAAGCCACTAAAAAAATTCGGGCAATGGAACACGGACAAACCAGCATCATTATTGCACTCACAGCACAGGCTTCTCAGAGCGATCGCACCCTCGCCCTCGCTGCTGGCTGCAACGACTACATCAGCAAACCCTTCCGAGAAAATACGCTATTTCTCAAGATGGCGGAATATCTAGGCTTAGAGTATGTATACCAGAAAGAAGGAACAGTGAATGAGAAAGAGGAAACATACCTCTGCTGTACGATCTGTCCCGTTTCAGATGCCCTCGCTCCAACACTTATGGCAACATTACCAGAAGCATGGCTGGCTCAATTGGAGGAGAATGCTGTATGTGGAGACGATGGGGCGATCGTTGAACTTGTATCTCAACTTTCCCCAGAACTCGCTCAACTTGCTACCCGTCTGACTGAACTTGCCAACCAGTATCAATTTGAGCAAATTCTTCAGCTAATTCACGGCAATTCCGCAACCTGAGTGGGGGATAGGAAAATTCTTCAATCCAAAATCCCAAATCTAAAATCCACAATTGACAAGTTTTTAACTTTTAGAATTACTTACTTTAAAATGCAAATACCAATTGCTACGAAACCACCCTCACTCACTCCTTTAGAATTGACAACTTTAGAGCAGTGCAGCGATGAATCAGTGTATGCTCCCGGTTATATTCAACCTTATGGAATAGTTTTGAAGTTGCAAGAAGCTAACCTCAAGATTTTACAAGTGAGTGAAAATGTAAAACTTTTTTTTGGCATAGCCGCAGAAGCATTGCTGGGTCAGCCCTTACAACGGTTATTTTCCCGCGCTCAAGTGCAACGGATTGCCGAATATCTGAGCGAAAATAACCTAGAAATTCATAATCCGTTTGAGCTAAAAACACACCGGAGAATTGCCCAGGTAGATCGGGGTCGGAAAACTCAGACCTTTAGAAGCACGCTGCATCGGACAGGAGATGGGTTAATTCTGGAACTCGAATCCCAACTGACCACCAACAAAACTCATTCAGTCCACTTCTATCATCGCCTCCAAGCTGCCATCCTCAAACTTCGCAGCGCCACCAACCTTTCCGATTTAGCTCAAACCCTTGCCAGAGAAGTGAAAGCGATGACCGGGTTCGATCGCGTCATGATCTACCGCTTTGAAGCCGACAATCATGGGGTGGTGATTGGAGAAGAAAAAGAAAGCCATTTAGAAAGTTATCTGGGATTGCATTATCCGGCGACCGATATTCCCGTACCCGCCCGCAAATTGTTTTACCGCAACTGGGTGCGCCAAATTCCCGATATCAATTACACACCTGCCCCCCTAATTCCTACTAACAATCCCCTCACCAATACACCCCTGGATCTGACTGATTGTGTGTTACGGGGAGTTTCTCCCTACCACATCGAATATTTGCAGAATATGGGAGTCGCCGGGTCGCTGACAATTTCGTTAATTGACGATCGGCGTCTCTGGGGATTAATTGCTTGTCACCATTACAGCCCGCGATTGGTGAATTACGAAACGCGCAAAAGTTGTGAATTTTTAGGACAATTTGCCTCGATTGAACTGGTGCATCAGCAAGAAAAAGAATTGAATGTTTACCGAAAGCAAGTAAAAACTATTCAGGATCAACTTCAGCAGGCATTCCAGCGAGAGTCCAATTTTATCGAACAGGTATTGACTCGAAATGCCTCTCAACTGCTAAATTTGGTTGATGCTCAAGGCGCAGCCATCCTACTTGATGGTCGTCTGACACTGGTGGGTAAAACACCCTCTGAATCAGAGATAGAGGAGTTTGTAAAGTGGTTGGCGCAACACAACCAGGAACGAGTGTTTGCAACAGCTTCTCTCTATCAGTTGTATCCCCAAGCGAAGCAATTCAAAGACCAAGCCAGCGGTGTTTTAGCAATCTCAATCTTGCTGAGCTATGTCAAAGAAAAGTCATACCACATTCTTTGGTTCCGACCCGAACAAATTCAAACCGTAAACTGGGCAGGTAATCCACAGGATGCCGTCACAGTCGATGAAATTGGAGCAATGCACTTGTGTCCCCGGAAGTCGTTTGAACTGTGGAGGCAGACAGTGCGGGAAATGTCTTATCCTTGGCAGGCGGTGGAGTTAGAAGCAGCCGCCGAAATGAGAAACATCCTCATGCTGGCAGTGCTGGAGTTTTCACAAGCTGCCCTAGAACAAGCCGCAGAGCGGGCTGCGATCGCTAACCGCGCCAAAAGCCAGTTTCTTGCCAAGATGAGCCACGAACTCAGAACACCGCTGAATGCCATTCTGGGATTTACCCAGCTTATGAACCGCAGTCCTAATATTCCATCTGAATTTCAAGAGCATTTAGGTATCATTAGTCGCAGTGGAGAACACCTGCTGACATTAATCAATGACGTTTTAGAAATGTCCAGAATTGAAGCCGGCAAATTGGTACTTAATCGAAGTTGTTTTGATTTGCATCGGCTGCTTTTTTCTATTAACGATATGTTCCTCCTCAAAGCTTCTGAAAAAGGTTTGAATCTGAGTACAGAGTGGGATGCTACTGTGCCGCGCTATGTCTGCGGTGATGAAGCCAAAGTTCGCCAAATTTTGATTAATCTGCTAGGGAATGCGATCAAATTTACAACCACAGGAAAGATTGCGCTGCGGGGACGAGCTTTTTCATCAGATGATATGCCATCGGGAACCCTAAGCGAAGGCGAAGACACCATCAACCAAACCAGTTGGACGCTGCCTATTTCTGTTCCCTATAATCTATGCGATATTAAAAAAACAATTACCCTGCATTTTGAGGTTGAGGATACCGGATCTGGTATTGCGCCCTCAGATTTAGAATCTATTTTTGAAGCTTTCATGCAAACCGATTGCGGTCGTCATGCAAAGGGAACTGGTTTAGGACTGTCTATCAGTCGTCAGTTTGCTCGTCTGACGGGAGGGGATATCACTGTCCGAAGCAACCTGAATCAAGGATCGACTTTTACCTGCGAAGTTATTTTGGCTCTACCGGAGTCCCTTGATTTAGAAGAGGCTGAAGCCGATCTCGTTATCGGGCTGGAATTAGGGCAACCGATGTACCGAATTCTAGTCGCAGAAGACGTTCCAGAAAATCGGCAATTGCTGGTGACACTGCTGGAGTCAGTTGGGTTTGAGGTGTGTGCGGTTGAGAATGGGGCACAGGCGATCGCCCGTTGGCAAGTATGGCATCCAGACCTGATTTTGATGGACATTCAAATGCCTGTCATGGATGGTTATGAAGCGGCGAGACAGATTCGAGCGCAAGAGTCATCAGTCATTAGTCAGTCGTTATCAGCAGACAACTCTGAGCCTAAGATAAATGACAAAGGAAACATGACCAGCATCATTGCTCTGACTGCATTAGCTTTTGAAGACGATCGCAACGCCTGTCTGCAAGCCGGTTGCGATGACTACATTACCAAGCCGTTTAGTGAAGCCACACTTTTCGACAAAATAGCTTTTCACTTGGGTGTCCGCTACTGCTACGCTGAAAAAGTTCTCCGAGAGTCATCTGTTTTACTACCAAAGACGTTGACTCCAGAAGATTTGAAAACTATGCCTATCGAATGGATTGCACAAGTCCATGAAGCAGCACTCGATCTCAGCGATCGCAAGCTATATCAACTCATAGCTCAAATTCCCAAGGAGAAACAAGATATCATTGAAGCAATGATATCGCTGGTTGATAACTTCCAGTTGGAAGCGATCGCAACTCTCACCCAATTTTAGAAAGAAGATTATGGCGACTTTACTTAAACTTGCTGCCCAAACGAATATTCTGATCGTGGACGATACCCCAGACAATCTGCGGTTGTTAGCCAAAATCCTAGAGTCACAGGGCTATATTGTTCGCAAATCACTCAACGGTAGAATGGCTCTCGAAGGTGTTCGCCGCAACTCTCCGGATCTGATTTTACTTGACATTAATATGCCTGAAATGAATGGCTACGAAGTTTGCCAACAGTTGAAAGCATCTGAAGCTACTGCTCAGATTCCGATCGTTTTTATCAGTGCGCTCGAACGACTCGAAGACAAGGTACGGGCGTTTGAATTGGGTGGTGTAGATTACATCACTAAACCTTTTCAAGAGCAGGAAGTGCTGCTCAGGGTAAAGAATCAATTACTCATTCAACAGCAACACCAACAACTGATCGAACAAAATCAACGTTTAGAACAGGAAATCCAGGAACGTCTGAGGGCAGAGGCAGAAGTAAGGCAGCTATCCCTGACGGATGAATTAACTGGATTATATAACCGACGGGGCTTCTTTTTACTAGCAGATCAACAGCTAAAAATTGCTCGACGCACGCAAACCTGCTACTATATTTTATTTGCTGACTTAGATGGTTTAAAAAAGATTAACGACACTTTCGGACACGAAATGGGAGACAGAGTAATCGTTGACGCAGCTCAAATATTGAAGCAAACTTTTCGTGATTCAGATATTGTGGCTCGACTGGGCGGAGATGAATTTGCTTTATTTGTTCCTACTTTTTCTGGGAATTCATATAATTTTTATAATCGGCTGCAAGCTAATATTGATAGCTTTAATCGACAGCACGAGCGAGCCTATCTACTATCAATAAGTCTAGGGGTGCAGGCTGGGGATTTCAATAATGACTTTTCATTAGAACAATTGGTGGCAAAAGCAGATCAACTTATGTACGAGAATAAACGCACCAAACGCTGTTTAAATCGTTAACTGTTCTTTTGAGAACAGCGATATGCGAGCGCCAGAAGTATTATTGATTAAACGTGAACTCAACCGAGAAAGAGTAAACGGAAAACAAGATAGGCAAACAGCTTGAAGACTTTAGCCCCTCAGCCGGAAAACACGATGCAGTACACATCATCACACCTAAACCTGACAGGGTTGCAATCCCGTTAAAAGCCCTCCCTGTATTAGGTTAAGGGAACTTGTGTTCAAAAGATGTCATCGTTATTGTCCGCAGCCCCGATCTAAAATCGACTGACTGATGCTGTATGGGTTGGGAGTTTGCCTACAGTTGCATTCTTTTTTTTTAACTGGTATTATTTCCACAAACCGATTTTATCTATTTGCCAATTCGTGCTAAAATGATGCCTAGCTGAACGGCGATTACTCCGAGTATGGCACTGCCAGCCCAGTAAGAAGCGGCGATGCTGTAAGATCGATCGCGCCACAAGACATTTGTCTCTAAACCGTAAGTTGAAAAAGTAGTATAAGCACCCAAAAAGCCCGTTGCTACCATTAACCGCACTTCCGACGGAATAGTCGGAACTCGTTCAAAAGCGAGGGTAATAAAAAATCCCATAGCCAAGCAACCAGTGATGTTAATAAAAAAAGTTCCGTAGGGAAAAGCCGTACCGAAACGGCTGGCAAACCACAAGCTGATATAATAGCGGCTCAAAGCGCCGGCAACGGCACCTAAACTAATTGCGATGGGATGGCGGAGATTCGGGTCTTGCAGCATACAGCTATTAAATATTTGCTACTTGATATTGAGATGAATTTTAGATTCAGCGGACTTATGTAAAGTATTGTATGATTAAATTGGCGCTCGCTCTGGCTATTCTTAATTAAAACCTATAGAGAGTATTTATGCAAATTGTGCTAGTCGCCGTAGATGATGATTTAGTTAGAGCGTGGGAAAGCACTTGCGGAAATATGGAAAATGTAAAGATACACCGCGGCTCAATGTTCGATGTTAAATGCGATGCTATTGTTAGTCCGGGCAATAGTTTTGGTTTCATGGACGACGGCTTAGATTTAGAAATTTCGGAATATTTTGGAGGTCAGGTTCAAGAACGCCTGCAAAAACTAATTCAGACTCGACATCACGGCGAACTCTTAGTAGGAAGGGCAGAAATTGTAGACACCGATCATGCTGAAATTCCCTATTTAATAGCTGCCCCTATCATGCGCGTTCCCACAGTTTTAAGAGAGACAGTAAATGTCTATCTAGCAACCAGGGCTATTTTAACTCTCGTCAAATTTGGCACAGTCCCAGACGGAACGCCAGTCAAACATATCATTGAAACTATCGCTATTCCCGGCATGGGTACGGGCACGGGCAAAGTGCCGCCACATATCTGCGCCAATCAAATGAAAGTTGCGCTCGAAGATATCCTCCTATCTCAGTACGAATTTCCTCAATCTTTACTGCACGCTCAAAGATGTCACCACTTGTTATATTTGAGCGAGGTCGAAGATTTGCAGTTATAAAATTGGCAGCATTAAAGTTGCAATTTTTATAGTGTTGAGAAATCAATTTTATTGGTGTGTGTTTTTTGAGGCTGAGCGATTTATTAAAAATTGAAGTTCGCTAAACCGTACCTGCAAGTTGGCGGTATCCTACACACGAACTCAACTTTGGTAGATATAATCTAATATAGAACTGAAACCGCTCGACTGCGGAAGCGCAGATTTAAAATTTGATGAAGCTGGAACAATAATTGCCGAGTTATTCTTAAAGGCCCGAATAAAATCTGGCGCTACACCTACAAAGTCTGCATCCAGGGACTGTGAGATTTTTGGAAAATGTTTGCTACCAAAGGAGAAGATTGATATGACAGATCCAAAAGTAACCGAAGAACCAATTTTAGAGGCAACTGTCGAAACGACGGATCTCGTCAAAAAAGAGATGCCCGACGCGACTGATGAGGCGGTCGCAGAAACTGCGGCGCTGTTTGAAGCAATTAAAAAACGCGCCACCGCCGAAGTGCAAGCAGCGGGCGAACTCACCCGCGAAGCTTATTTAAAAGCTGTCAATAAGGCCTCCGGGGCGATCGAAGAAAATAAGGATCTCGCCCACGAGAGATTCACAGAAGCAGTCAGGCTGATTAAACAAGAAACTGAGAAAAATTGGCTGGTGGTAGATGCGATTAAAACGCGGGCGCAAGCGCAGGTGCAAGATGCCGGCGAAGTCAGTCGCGAAGCTTATTTGAAAGCAGTGCGACAAGCGCGAGAAGCGGTGGAACAAAATAAATTGATCGAACGCGATCGCATCGAACAAGCTGTTGACCACATTCACACGGAAGCTGAAAAGAATTGGCACCTTATTGTGAAGCAAATTGAGTCGATCGGCACTCGCTTGACAGAAACCGCTAAGTCTGCATGGAATGCGCTAACGGCGTTTTTTGACAAGAAGCATTAAACTCCGATATGACACCATTTTAAAGAACAGGCAAGATGCCTGTTCCACAAAGATTGAATTTTCTTGTAGAACAGGCATCTTGCCTGTTCATATTTAAAGAACAGGCAAGATGCCTGTTCCACAAAGATTGAATTTTCTTGTGGAACAGGCATCTTGCCTGTTCATAAAAGGTTTTGACACTAAGCGCTATAATCAAAAAGCTTTATTTTTAGTCCATAACCCCCAACCATGAGAACTTACTACTGCGGCGAACTGCGAAGCGAACACATCGGAGAGACTGTCACCCTTTACGGCTGGGTGGATCGCCGCCGCGATCATGGCGGGGTGATTTTTCTGGATGTGCGCGATCGATCGGGTATTGTGCAAATTGTCAGCGATCCTGAACGGACGCCCGATTCTTATCGCGGGGCTGAGGCTTTGCGCAGCGAATACGTGGTTAAAATTACGGGTAGAGTCACCGGCCGCCCCGAAGAGTCCCTCAACCCGAAATTGCCTACGGGTGAGGTGGAAATTTATGCTGACGAAATTGAGTTGTTAAATGCGGTTCGCAAACAGTTACCGTTTCAGGTGGCGACGGCGGATACTGAAAGCGTGCGGGAAGATTTGCGACTGAAATATCGCTATTTGGACTTGCGGCGCGATCGTATGAGTCGCAATTTGCAGCTTCGCCACCAAGTCGTCAAAGCCATGCGCCGCCACCTGGAAGATGTCGAAGGTTTCATGGAAATTGAAACGCCGATTTTAACTCGGGCGACTCCCGAAGGTGCGAGAGATTATTTAGTTCCCAGCCGCGTCAATCCCGGTGCATGGTATGCTTTGCCGCAGTCGCCGCAGTTGTTCAAACAATTGTTGATGGTGTCTGGTTTTGACAGATATTATCAAATTGCCCGCTGTTTCCGCGATGAAGATTTGCGCGCCGACAGACAGCCAGAATTTACGCAATTGGACATGGAAATGAGTTTCATGTCTGTGGAAGAAGTAATTGCCTTAAATGAAGGTTTAGTCTGCCATATTTTCCAAACTGTCAAAGGCGTTGAATTGCCTTGTCCTTTCCCCCGTTTGACTTACGCTGAAGCAATGGATCGCTACGGTAGCGACAAACCGGATACTCGCTTCGGTATGGAATTAGTCGATGTTTCCGATTTGATGAAAGATTCGGGATTTAAGGTATTTTCCGGGGCGGTTGCTGCGGGCGGAATTGTGAAAATTTTGCCGATTCCGGGCGGGAATGATGCGATTTCTAACGTGCGGATTAAACCGGGCGGCGATTTGTTTAAGGAAGCTAGCGAAGCCGGTGCAAAGGGATTAGCTTACATTCGCGTGCGGGAGAATGGGGAAATTGATACGATCGGCGCAATTAAGGATAATCTGACGGAAGCGCAAAAACAGGAATTGCTCGATCGCACTGGCGCGAAACCCGGTCATTTGTTGTTATTCGCAGCCGCTGATGTGACAACTGTCAATAAGACTTTGGATAGATTGCGTTTGTTTGTCGGTAACGAATTGGGATTAATTGACAAAGACAAGATGAATCTGCTGTGGGTGACAGATTTTCCGATGTTTGAATGGAACGCTGACGAGAAGCGTTTGGAAGCATTGCATCACCCGTTTACAGCGCCGCATCCCGACGATATTAACGATTTGAAAACTGCGAGAGCTCAAGCTTACGATTTGGTGTTAAACGGCACAGAAGTGGGCGGTGGTTCTCTGCGGATTTATCAGCGGGAAGTTCAGGAAAAGGTGTTTGAGGCGATCGGCTTATCGACTGAGGAAGCTTACAATAAGTTTGGCTTTTTGTTGGATGCGTTTGAGTATGGAACTCCGCCCCACGGAGGAATTGCCTACGGTTTGGATCGGTTGGTAATGCTGTTAGCTGGTGAGGAATCTATTCGGGACGTAATGGCTTTTCCGAAGACGCAGCAAGCGGGGTGTTTGTTGACAAATGCGCCGTCTGGTGTGGATGAGAAGCAGTTGAAGGAGTTGCAAGTGCGATCGACTTATACGCCCAAGTCGTAAGGCGATCGAGACTTAGGCAAAGCCGATGTGTCATGCTGAGAGAAACGAAGCATCTCAGTTGAAATGGCTAAATCATAATTATGAAACACCTTGACAATTTAACCATCCATCGGTTCCGAGGCCTGCGAGATTTAACCTTGCAGGACTTGGGTCAAATCAACATATTGGTTGGTGGGAATAACTCAGGTAAAACCAGTGTTTTAGAGGCGATATCAACCTATTGTCGCCCCTTAGATCCGCTGGAATGGTTGAACACATCGTGGCGACGAGAAATCAAATATTCTCGCAAGCCAAGACTGGAGGCACTAAAATGGCTGTTTCCTCAAAATAAAGAAGAAGAACAATTGGATTTTTACCAAATGGAAACTCATGTTTCTGGTAATGGTAAGTTTTCAGTGAGAGAGTCGAGGGCAATTTACCAAGAATTTGAGGGAGTGGAATTATCGGAAGATGACGAAAGTCAATCCTCAGACGATCTTGGATTTGATAATACTCTGCGAGGTGCAGAAATAGAGCTAAAAGCTATTATATCGGATTCACCAAATGAATTATCTGAATTTTTTGAAATTTGGGAAAATGAGCGTTTAACGAATCGGCGAATTCGCTCAGATGCAATGCTGTCAGTTGATACTGTGACACCTTTTTCTCACCGCATAGAACAGTCACAAGTTGGCTTGCTCTCAGAAGCTATTTTTCAGCGTTTTAAGCCGGAAGTGATTAAGCTATTGCAAGTGATGGATTCAGGAATTATTGATTTAGTGATTCTCTCGCATGGCGGCAATCGTAGCAGTCTCTATATTGACCACAAACAAGTGGGAATTTCACCCTTAAGTTCTTTTGGTGATGGAGTACGTCGCTTGCTATTTATTGCTCTAACCCTGACAAAAGTCAGAGGTGGAGTTTTGCTAATTGATGAGATAGAAACAGCAATTTATACTGAAGCACTTCGCAGTTCATTTGCTTGGATTGTGCAGTGGTGCAAGCAAATAGACCTCTTGCAAAATAATTTTATGATATAATGAAAAGTTTTGCTGAGAGTTGATTGAATCCCAACTCCTAAC